>NZ_JADBTF010000374.1:0-39352 GCF_020246295.1 Microcystis sp. M090S1
AATAGCGACTCTTGTTCGGGTGTGGGGTAAAATCGAAACGAATAGGCTTTTTCCATACCTCACATTTTAGCATATATTTCGTAAACGATGCTCATATTTAACAGTAAAGCCGTCGTAGAACGACGGGGTTTCAGACCCAAATTTTCCGATGAATAGATATGCAGTCTATTAGCAGTTATCTTAACAGTGAGATACGAAGTTTCTGGTTTTAGAGAACGACGGAACGGCGGAACGTCGGAATATTATCTGTATCTGATCGTCCAGAGATGATGACAAATACCGCCATAGGGCTCTTCGTTACTTGGTATGATTCGATCAGGGGGCATAAATCGACTAAATCCTTATCCGGCAAGAGACTTAATTGATTAGCTCGTTCTAGATCGAAAAAAATTGGCAAAAATCGCCGAATGTCTTTCTATATAAGGGTTTCATCCCTTATAACCCCCCTCCATTGCATAACACAAACCGAAGAACCCGCCATACTTCATCTTCATGATAAACGCTATAATCTGAAAGTTGTTGCCAGTTGCTCATCATGAAAAAACTTGCTTATTCATTGCTCCCCCTAGGGATTACTTTTGGACTTTGCCTAAACATTGCCCCTGCTTCCGCTGGTTTCATAGTACGAGAAGTCATTCCCGACGCTGCCCTTTCTATTGACGGCTTCGGTAGTACAACTAATAGTGGACTTATTCAAGCCAATATACCCACAGGTTCTACTATTCAGAGGGCTTATCTCTATGCCGCTTCCGTCTGGGATAAAAGTCCAGTTTACGACGTAATTTTTCATGGGACGACACTTCCCGTGAGTTCAGCAACTATTCTTAGTCCGAATAGTAACCCAGCTACCACCGCCCGTTGGGATGTTACCAGTATCATCGCCTCATCTTTTACGGGAGGACTCCAAAACTTTAATATCGTTGAGAATGGCGATAACGATGGTGAGGTTCTTGTTGTTGCCTACAGCAATCCTTCTACCCAAGGTTTTACCTCCGTTATCTTGGACGGGGAACTGTCCACCACAGGAGACACAGTTCAGTTTAATTTTGCTAGTCCTTACACTGGAGGAGATTTTCTGGTTTCACTCGCCTCTAGTTTCAGCCGTCAACCGAGTGGGCAATTCACCCAGATTGATGTAACCACTAATTCGACCAATAATCGACGATTGACCACAAGTGCAGGAGGACAGGATGACGGTGAAGGAGCCGACGGAGCCTTAATAACTGTTGGGGGAATAGATGATGACCCTACTAACCCCGGCCCATTCGATTCCCCCCTCCTTGGACCGAGAATCGATGATGAATACTATAACCTCGCTCTCGGCAACAGCGATAATACCGCTCCTTTTATCTCACCTGGAGATAAATACCTGCGCTTAACAACACAGAACCCAACCGGTGATGATAACGTTTTTGGGCTGTTTATCACCAGTGGATTTAAGATCACTGCCACTCCCGTCCCCGAACCATCGATGACACTGGGTATTTTCGGTATCGGTGCCATCGGTATCTTACTATCTCGTCGTGGTAAAAAATCCTAAGCTGCCCGCGAATTTAAATTGCTTGTTGAGATGAGGCAAGAGTGCCTCTTGCCTCCTACTCCCCTCTCCCAGAACGGGAGAGGGGTTGGGGGTGAGGGCAATTAACTATCTCTGCCATTACTCTTGAAAAATGGTAAGTAGTCGGACATAAATTCTGTTGTCTATCTTAAGAAATGTAAATTGCCGCAATTCTTACTGACGACCGACTCCTGACTCCTGACGACCGGCTACTGACTCCTTACCCTACAGTTAACTTTACTTTTGTCCAACTACTTATAATACTAAATCCGGTTATTAAAGACTGATTATTCATTCCCCCTTTTGCATGAGTGCCTCTTGCATGAGTGCCTGTCCTGATATGTAGCCTATACTCAACGGATTAAATCACCCTAAGGGACTCTCGGACTGCAATCAGTGGCAAAATCAAGGCTATGATCGATCACTGATAACCAATAACTGAGATGAGATGGTTTTATTAGAAGCAGCGGTTCATTCTTCCCTACGCGCTTTTTTACGGGAACAAGGGCGCTTTTACTGGTCTCATCATCTCACTATGGGGCGACTGGTGGCTAGAGCTTTACGCCTAAAACGTTCCTCTCTCATACAAACTGGAACTACTCTCCCCCGTTATTGTCTCAGTTATCTCACCCCAGCTCTTTTAGCTAATACACCTGTTCTAATTGTTGCCCCGGAGTCAGAAGTCAACCTACTGTTAGAAGTGGAAATCCCCCATCTGCAAGCATGGTTACAAACTCAGCGAGATATCCTCAAAAGTGATCGCTTTCCCGCTAATTTTACCGGTTTACTCCTCACCACACCCCAACAATGGTTAGAGGATAAATTGGACAATCTCGGTCATTTTCCCCAGAATATCCCCACGATAATCGATCGATCCGAAGATTTAGAAACTTGTCTAGTAGATTATCTCACCGTCACCATTACTCCCGAACAATGGTTCGCTTTAGGGTCAGCATATCCCCAGCATAGAGAGATTATAGACTTAATTAAAGCACAACTTAGCCAAAGTATTCTTGGTCATCCAATTAATCCCTATAATTGCTATCTTATTGATGCCAAAGAAAAAGAATATATAATTGCTCTCCTGCAACGCTTGGATCAAGACTTAGCCACTGATTCTGCTTGGCAACTTTTAGCGGCAAAAATCCCCGAGCATAATTATCTCCTCTGGACATCAGTAGATCGAGAGCGAGAAGAATTTACCCTAAAAATCAGCCCTTTGGAGGTGGCTAGTTTTTTCAAACCAATTTGGCAGCAGCAACCCTTTGTTTTAATCGGCAGTTTTTTAGATAGCGAAAAATCCGCTAATTTATACCGTCAAAATCAGGGTATCGGAGAAATTTTAACTCTAAAGTTTGCAGCTGATCGCGAAAGTGAATATATTCATTTATATCTACCCGATCGCATCAGCGCCCCCAACACACCCGAATTTCAACCGATGTTATTAAAGCAAGTGCGAGAATTAGTTAGTGCTAATCATACCAGTGAACAACCGATAGTAATCCTCATTGAAGATGTTCCCCTCAAGGCACAAATTGCTACCCAAATCGCAGCCGATTACGGTTCGCGAGTGCAAGTGGAAAAAACTGAGATTAATAATAATACTATTCTGGTTTGTGGTTGGCAATTCTGGCAAACCCATCAAGAAAAATTTCCGACTCCCAGTTTATTAATTATCGCTACTTTACCCTTACCATCCCCCGAAAATCCTCTCGTTGCTGGCAAAATTGCTTACTACAAACGACAACATCTCGACTGGTTTCGTGCCTATCTTTTACCCACAGCAGTGAGGGAAATTCAGAAATCTGTCCAGTCTCTCCGGGAGTGTCAAGGTTGTGTGGCTGTCCTCGATAATCGTGTCAATGCCCGCAGTTATGGCCGACAAATTCTCTCCGCTTTAGAACCCTATGCTAAAGTTAATTATCTCGATCAACAATTTTTTCAAGATAAAGATTAAATCAGTTATCAGTTATCAGTTCACTGATAAAATCTCCCCCAGAACCATATTTCCAACTGTCTAAATAACGATGGTAAAGATATTTTTGCTTGTCGGGTAACTTTTCTAAAACAGGTTTTAAGGTGGCTGCCAAGGGATATAAACCACTATACAAAGCTAAATTAAAATAATGTCCCGTCCAATCGATAAAAGGACTGATACCCACTTGCGGAATCATCGGTAAAACTAATTGAGGATTAACCAAAGGCAAAGTTTTTGAGAGGGAAGAAAACTGCACCACATCCTGTAAAAACGGTTTTAATACCTCATCTCCCAACTTATCCATTACCAGAAAAACTCCACTCATTAAGTCATTAATTTGATTGGGATTAGGGTTAGCATATATCTGGACACTCATGGTTTTTTGAAATAGCCACGTTAGCGATATATTCGGTTGATAGGGTTGTAAAAGGGCTAAATCTTCTCGGTTTAAAGCATCGATTTGTAAAGCTTCCTCGATGCCGAAAGTTAGCCTTTTTAAATGCCTGACCATTGCCCCAAAACCACCAAAACTTACCGGAGATTGACTACCGCTACTATCTCCCACTGCCAGAATTCTTGACCAAGGCATTTTTAAAGGACTTTGACGATAGGCAGGGAAAAAACCCGCTAGAAAACGCTGAAATTTTACCGCTTCTAAATCCACCTTTTGATACTCCGGCAGTAATCTTAAATACTCCTCCATCAAAAATTCTAAACTAAAGCGATCGGGATGGGTATCGAGATAGGTAAATAAATAAGTTGTCCGACCATCCCTAGCGGGAAATGCTTCCCAAAAGTATTGACATTGGTGCAAGATTGGGGTAAAAGAATAAATCAAATCACCAGTTTCATTACTGGGAAAACCCTGACCGCAACTACCCACCACTAAACAAACTCCATCCGGTTTTTCTCCTTTTCTTGCCTGTTTTGCAATTGCTGAAAAATGACCCATGGCATCGATTAATAAACGGGTTTTTAAAGTCACTTCTCCCGTTTTAACCATTACTCCATCTGGATGAACAATCGCCCCGCTAAACCCCGAATTTTCTAATAACTTTCCTCCCGCTTGCAAAAACTTATTTTTTAAAGTCTCTAGCAAATAAACCGGATCAACACCGATATTTAAAATATCTCTGACCCAAAGCTCATAACCTTGATAAAATCCCACCCTAGCAGGATTATATTCCGTCGCTATCGCTTGATTTAATTCAGCTTCGGTCAATAAATCTAACTCTAAAAAACTGCTTAATTCTAAACGTGAAATATTCCACTCCTGCTCACGACCGCGCAGAATACCTCTTTCTAATAATGCCACACGCCAGCCCCTAGTTTGCAAAGCAGCCCCGATGAAAATTCCCAGGGTTCCCCCCGCAATCACTAGATCAAAATCCGTCTCTCCTAAAAATTCTTGACTTTGATTAATTACCGCAGGAATAACCGGATTTTCTAAGCTCAAAGCTTGCCAAGCTCGATCGCTGGCTCGCAATTGTTGTAAACTCTGAGGAGATACTCGATCGAGTAAAGATGCAACTAAAGACATAATCTTATATCAGTTATCAGTTATCAGTTATCAAATGTGAGTTTTCAGTTATCAGTTCACTGTTTACTGACTGATCACTGAAAAAATCCCCCTTCTAGCCGTTTCCTAACAGCAAATACTTGCCATCTCACCATTAAGATAACTGCTCTATCCAAACGATAAACCTATTTAGATTGGAAAAACTTTTTCCCTTCTTCAATAAGTTTATTAATATCCTTGAGAGAAACTCCGAAAATTGCTAAAACTCCCGTAAAGACTAACAAAAAACCGATAAAACTATTCCGATCATAGAGAAATAAACCCACCAAAACGATAAAATAGGGAGAGAGAATTTTACTAATATTTTCAACTACAGTAACCACCTCTGGCGGGGGAGTCTCCACAAGATTAATATCAGTTTTATCCTGATCTGGTTCGAGATTTTGCTTAATCGAAAACATCACCTCCTGTAGGTCTTTTACCTCCGGTGGGTTCGGTTCTTTCGCTGGTTTGCCAAACATTGTTAACTCCCTCGCCAATTTATCTATATCCTCTATGGTAGCCAAAAAAAGGGCAAGCGGGAAAAGCGCGAGCAAGTCGATAAATTCTCAGCGCAATTTTCCTTAACAACCCCCTCGGCCTCGGCTGCTATAATCAGAGGAACAACTCCCAAGTTCGTTAACGGTACAAAAAAACTATGAATACCAGTCCAGACCGTGTGATTATCTTCGATACCACCCTTCGAGATGGGGAACAGTCCCCGGGTGCCGCTTTAAATGTGGATGAGAAGCTAACCATAGCCCGCGCACTGGCACGACTGGGAGTTGATGTCATTGAAGCGGGTTTTCCCCACGCTAGTCCGGGGGACTTTGATGCGGTGCAGAAAATTGCCGCCAGCGTCGGCAGCGAAGCTGATAGCCCGATTATTTGCGGATTAGCCCGCACTACTCAAAAAGATATCAAATCTGCCGCCGATGCGCTCAGACCCGCCGCCAAGCCCAGAATTCACACCTTCCTAGCCACATCCGATATCCACCTCCAATACAAACTTAAGAAGACCCGTCAGGAAGTTCTTGAGATTGTGCCGGAAATGGTGGCCTATGCCAAATCCTTCGTTGATGATGTGGAATTTTCCCCCGAAGATGCCGGTCGCAGCGATCCGGACTTCCTCTATCAAGTCCTCGAAAGAGCGATCGCCGCAGGAGCCACCACCGTTAACATTCCCGATACCGTCGGTTACACCACCCCCAGCGAATTTGGGGCTTTAATCCGGGGAATTAAGGAAAATGTCCCCAATATCGACCAAGCGATTATCTCCGTCCATGGTCACGACGATTTAGGGTTAGCGGTGGCTAATTTCCTCGAAGCAGTTAAAAATGGCGCTCGTCAGTTGGAATGCACCATTAACGGTATCGGTGAGCGCGCCGGTAATGCTTCCCTAGAAGAATTGGTGATGGCCCTTCATGTCCGGCGCTCCTATTTTAATCCTTTCCTTGGTCGTCCAGCAGAGTCCACGGAACCTTTAACCAAGATCAACACCAAGGAAATCTATCGCACTTCTCGCCTAGTTTCTAATCTTACCGGCATGATCGTGCAACCGAATAAGGCGATCGTCGGTGCTAACGCTTTCGCACACGAGTCGGGAATCCATCAGGACGGGGTGTTAAAACATAAACTCACCTATGAGATTATGGATGCAGAATCGATCGGTTTAACCCATAATCAGATCGTCCTCGGTAAACTCTCCGGCCGCAACGCTTTCCGCTCTCGTTTACAGGAATTGGGTTTTGAACTTTCGGAAACGGAACTTAATAACGCTTTTATCCAGTTTAAAGAAATGGCCGATCGCAAAAAGGAAATCACCGATCGCGATCTAGAAGCTATTGTTAACGATGAAATCGATACGGTTCCCGATCACTTCCGCCTTGAGCTAGTACAAGTGTCCTGCGGGAATAGTGCCCGGCCCACGGCCACGGTAACGATTCGCACTCCCGACGGTAGCGAGTTATCCGATGCGGCCATTGGGACAGGGCCAGTGGATGCTCTCTGCAAAGCGATTGATCGAGTGGTGCAGATTCCTAACGAATTAATCTCTTTCTCGGTGCGGGAAGTTACCGAGGGAATCGATGCTTTAGGAGAAGTGACTATCCGTCTCCGTTACGAAGGACGCACCTATTCTGCTCGCGCGGCCGATACCGATATTATTGTCGCCTCCGCTCGCGCCTACGTCAGTGCCTTAAACCGTCTCCATGTCGCACTGCAGCAGAAGGAAAAAACCCCAGAAATGCTACAAGTCTAGATAGGGTTTGCTGAACAATTTGGTCGGTGGGGTTAGGAGTCAGTTATCAGTTATCAGTTATCAGTTATCAGTTATCAGTTATCAGTTATCAGTTCACTGAGAAAACTCCCCACACCCTACACCCCACTTCCCCATCACCCCACACCCATCTCCCCATGGCGCTGTTGGAGAAAATCTTAAATTTGTCTCGAAAATTTCTAAAATGTTGCTAAGTTAATATTATGAGCTTGCGCTCTATTATCATGGTGCATATGTACCAAAACCAGATTCCCCTAAAAGCAATGAGGGATGAAATTTATCCGTAAGAATCCGATCAAATTAAATACAATGGCTAAGGACTAAAGGAATTAGCAAGGGCCAATAGGGATGCTGTTCCCCTTGCCATTGGGAACAGTTAACCCACCCCATAATTCCTTTGATTGTTAGCTATCCGGTCAACACCGCAGACAATCGGGTGATCGGATTTCATTCCTCCAGCCATTTACCCAATTTTTGCAGGAGCCAGATTATGAATTGACCGAGCTAAAACAGCATTCCGTGTCGCTAAAATCGCATCGACACAAGAGAATTTAAGCAAAGATCTTCTCCCATTTGTTGTAATTAAAGCTACAATCGGAAAAGTCTTTCCCCGTCTCGGATTGGAGACACAAATTCGTTCAGTATCACCTAGATTGAGATTCGATCTTCTAGTTTTGCACAGAAGGAGCAAGAGGAAAACGGCATGACGCAGGCCCACAATGTACTAACCCTTACCGAGCCGCAATTGGATTTAGATTTGATTGACCTAGACGAAGACTTCGATGATGAGGATATCGAGTTAGAGCTAGAAGAAACCAGCGATAGCAACGATGGCAAAAAAACCCGCCGCCTTGCCAGCGCTCGTCGTCGCGACGCGGCCAGAAAAAAACCCTATACGGAAGATTCGATTCGGATTTATCTGCAAGAGATCGGCAGGATTCGGTTATTGAGAGCGGAGGAGGAGATCGAATTAGCGAGAAAAATCGCCGATCTACTGAAATTAGAACGTATTCGCGAAGATTTTCGCCTCTATACCGATGCTGAATGGGGAAAACAGGTGTTCTTGTTCGAGCACATCGAAAAAATTATCGCAGAAAAATCGGAAAAAGAACCGAAATTATCGGATATTAAGGCTTATTTAGGTAAGACGGAGCTAATGGCTCCCCTGGTGGAAGAATGGCTGGCGAAATCAAAGGAATACTTATCGGCCTTTAAGCGTCGTTTGTACCATGGTCGTCGCGCTAAGGAAAAAATGGTACAATCGAACCTGCGTTTAGTGGTTTCCATCGCCAAGAAATACATGAATCGCGGTCTTTCCTTCCAAGATTTAATTCAAGAAGGTTCCCTCGGTTTGATCCGCGCCGCCGAAAAATTCGACCACGAAAAGGGTTATAAATTCTCCACCTATGCCACTTGGTGGATTCGTCAAGCCATCACCCGGGCGATCGCCGATCAATCCCGCACCATTAGACTTCCCGTCCACCTCTACGAAACCATCTCCCGGATCAAAAAAACCACCAAGATTCTTTCTCAGGAAATGCGTCGCAAACCCACCGAGGAAGAAATCGCCACCAAGATGGAGATGACCATTGAAAAACTGCGTTTTATTGCTAAATCTGCCCAATTACCTATTTCTCTAGAGACTCCCATCGGTAAAGAAGAAGATTCCCGTTTAGGAGACTTTATCGAAGCGGATGGGGAAACCCCAGAAGATGAAGTTTCTAAAAATTTATTACGCGAGGATTTAGAAAACGTCCTCGATACCCTTAGTCCTCGCGAACGCGATGTGCTGCGTCTGCGCTACGGTTTAGATGACGGCCGGATGAAAACACTCGAAGAAATCGGCCAGATTTTCAACGTCACTCGCGAGCGCATTCGTCAAATAGAAGCCAAGGCCCTGCGGAAACTGCGTCACCCTAACCGTAATAGTATCCTCAAAGAGTACATTCGTTAACTTCCCGTCCTTAAAAAACTAGAAACTGAGCCTCAAGGAGACTCAGTTTTACAGTCATCTACACTTCCCCATCGGTGGGAACCTAATCCTGAAAATATCTCTGGGGTTGCCCCAATCTTGTCCAGAAAACTCTTGCAACAAATAGCACAAATCTGTTATTATGGTTTGTCTGTGTCCCGATTAACCATACCAGTATTGAGAACAAGAAACGACTGTGGCTAATACAAAGTCTGCACTCAAACGAGTCCAAATCTCCGAAAGAAATCGTCTCCGCAACAAAGCGTACAAGTCAGCCGTAAGAACCCTGATCAAAAAATGTCTTGTCGCTGTCTCGGCCTACGGAGCCAACCCCAGCCCAGAAGGGCTAGAAAGCGCCCAACAAGCTCTATCGGAAGCTTACAGTAAAATCGATAAAGCCGTCAAGCGCAACGTCTTGCACCGGAACAACGGCGCTAGAAAAAAAGCCGGTTTAGCCAAAGCTTTGCAAAAAGTTAGCCAAGCTTCCTAAGAAACGAGTAAGCTGTAATCAGGACAGACGCAACAAGCGATCGGGGGTCGATGCAATTAATAGATACGCACGTTCATTTGAACTTTGACGTTTTGCAAGCCGACTTGCCCGCTATCTCCGAACGTTGGCGAAGTGTGGGAGTCGTTCATCTGGTTCACTCCTGTGTCGAACCGGAGGAGTTTGCAGCGATTAAAGCCATTGCCGATCAATTTGAGGAAATTTCCTTCGCCGTCGGTTTACATCCCCTAGATGCCCAAAAATGGCGAGATAATAGTGCCGATCAGATCGAATCCCTAGCCCGATCTGATCGGCGCGTCGTGGCGATCGGGGAAATGGGTTTAGACTTCTATAAAGCGGATAATCAAGAGCAGCAAAAACAGGTCTTTTGGACGCAATTAGAAATCGCCCATCGTCTCGATAAACCCGTGATTATCCATTGTCGAGATGCAGCCCCGGTCATGCGGGAGGAAATCATCGCCTTTCGGCAACAAGTGGGCAAAATTCGCGGCGTGATGCACTGCTGGACTGGCAACCCCGAAGAAACTCAATGGTTTTTAGATTTGGGTTTTTACATCAGCTTTAGCGGCATTGTCACCTTCAAAAACAGTAAAACCGTGCAAGCTGCCGCCCAAATTGTCCCCAGCGATCGCCTACTGATCGAAACCGATTGCCCCTTTCTCTCACCCAATCCCCACCGCGGTAAACCTTGTGAACCCTCTTTCGTCTTCCATGTGGCCGAAACCGTCGCCCGTCTGCGCGGCTATCCGGTCGAAACCCTAGCCGAACAAACCACCCAGAACGCCCGCAACTTATTTCAACTCCCCAGTTAAAAAACATAGTTTATTAGCACAGAGCAGGGGACGGGGAAATGGGGAAATGGGGAAATGGGGGAATTCAACTAAAACCCTAAAACCCCAAAACCCTAAAACCCCAAAACCCT
This sequence comes from Microcystis sp. M090S1, assembly GCF_020246295.1. Classification (NCBI taxonomy): domain Bacteria; kingdom Bacillati; phylum Cyanobacteriota; class Cyanophyceae; order Chroococcales; family Microcystaceae; genus Microcystis; species Microcystis sp. M090S1. The sequence goes on from NZ_JADBTF010000374.1 coordinate 10,775, forward strand.
AAAACCCTAAAACCCCAACACCCTAAAACCCTAAAACCCCAAAACCCAACCCCTAAAAACCCCGATCTCCGAGAGCAATTCCCGACCGTCGCTATCGTGTCATCAGCCCTTGTAACCATAATGAACAATCTTACCTTTAACCTTTTACCCGACCTCATCGAAATCCAACACTCCAGTTTTCGGTGGTTTTTGGAAGAAGGACTAATCGAGGAACTGAATAGCTTTTCCCCCATCAGCGACTATACAGGTAAATTAGAACTACATTTCCTCGGCCAGGACTACAGACTCAAAGAACCGAAATACAACGTCGATGAAGCCAAACGACGCGATAGCACCTATTCCGTTCAGATGTACGTTCCCACCCGTCTAATCAACAAAGAAACGGGAGAAAACATCGAACAGGAAGTCTTTATCGGCGATTTACCCCTGATGACCGAACGGGGAACCTTTATCATTAACGGGGCCGAACGAGTCATCGTCAATCAGATCGTCCGTTCTCCCGGTGTTTACTACAAGGCCGAAATCGACAAAAATGGTCGCCGTACCTACTCCGCTTCCCTGATTCCCAACCGAGGAGCTTGGTTAAAATTTGAAACCGACAAAAACGGCTTAGTCTGGGTCAGAATCGACAAAACCCGCAAATTATCCGCCCAAGTTCTCCTGAAAGCGATCGGATTGAGCGATAACGAAATCTTTGACTCCCTACGCCACCCCGAATTCTACCAAAAAACCCTCGACAAAGAAGGCAATCCCACCGAAGAAGAGGCACTCCTCGACCTGTACCGCAAACTACGCCCCGGGGAACCTCCCACCGTCACCGGCGGACAACAACTGCTCGAATCGCGCTTTTTTGACAATAAACGCTACGATCTCGGTCGCGTTGGTCGTTATAAACTCAACAAAAAACTACGCCTCAACGTCCCCGATAACCAGCGCGTTCTGACCACCACCGACATCTTAGCGGCGATCGACTACCTAATTAACCTCGAATTTGACATCGGCAACACCGACGACATCGACCACCTCGGCAACCGTCGCGTCCGTTCCGTGGGTGAACTGCTACAAAACCAAGTGCGAGTAGGTTTAAACCGCTTAGAAAGAATCATTCGGGAACGGATGACCGTCAGCGAATCCCAAAACCTCACCCCCGCTTCCCTAGTCAACCCGAAACCCCTAGTAGCGGCGATTAAAGAATTCTTTGGTTCCTCGCAACTCTCCCAGTTCATGGATCAAACCAATCCCCTAGCGGAATTGACCCATAAACGCCGCATTTCCGCCCTCGGCCCCGGCGGTCTCACCCGGGAACGGGCCGGTTTTGCCGTGCGCGACATCCACCCCTCCCACCACGGTCGCATTTGTCCGGTGGAAACCCCAGAAGGTCCCAACGCCGGTTTAATCGGTTCCCTGGCCACCTACGCTCGCGTCAACGACTACGGTTTTATTGAAACCCCCTGTTATGTGGTGGAAAATGGCCGAGTACGCTATGATCTCCCCGTTAAATACCTAACCGCCGACGAAGAAGACGATCTGCGGGTGGCACCGGGAGACGTGGCCACCGATGCAAATGGTTATATCCTCGGCGAAACTATCCCAGTGCGCTATCGGCAGGAATTCTCCACCACTTCCCCCGAACAAGTGGACTACGTTTGTGTTTCCCCCGTCCAAATTGTCTCGGTGGCAACTTCCCTGATTCCCTTCCTCGAACACGACGACGCTAACCGCGCCCTCATGGGTTCTAATATGCAACGACAAGCGGTTCCCCTGCTGCGTCCCGAACGTCCCCTTGTGGGTACCGGATTGGAAGCACAGGCCGCTCGCGACTCTGGCATGGTCATCGTTTCCCGTACCAATGGGGTCGTTTCCTACGTCGATGCTAACCGGATTCGCATCAAAGTGGCGGATGAAGACAAAGAGATTTTCGGCAAGAGCGAGATCGAGTACGAAATTCAGAAATATCAACGCTCTAACCAAGATACCTGCTTAAATCAGCGTCCTTTAGTCTATCAAGGTGAACAGGTTGTCCCCGGGCAGATTCTCGCCGATGGTTCCGCCACCGAAGGAGGAGAAATCGCCCTCGGCCAGAATATCCTCGTCGCCTATATGCCCTGGGAAGGCTATAACTACGAAGACGCGATTTTAATCAGTGAAAGACTGGTGGCACAAGATGTCTATACCAGTATCCACATCGAAAAATACGAAATCGAAGCCCGTCAAACTAAACTTGGACCTGAGGAAATCACCAGGGAAATTCCCAACGTCGGTGAAGATGCCCTGCGAAACCTCGATGAACGCGGCATTATTCGCATCGGTGCTTGGGTAGAAGCCAGCGATATCCTCGTCGGGAAAGTCACCCCGAAAGGCGAATCAGACCAACCCCCCGAAGAAAAACTACTGCGGGCAATTTTCGGCGAAAAGGCACGGGATGTCCGCGATAACTCCCTACGCGTCCCCAACGGCGAAAAAGGCCGGGTAGTAGATGTGCGGGTATTTACCCGCGAACAGGGGGATGAATTACCCCCTGGGGCCAATATGGTGGTGCGGGTCTATGTTGCCCAAAAACGCAAAATCCAAGTGGGCGATAAAATGGCGGGTCGTCACGGCAATAAAGGGATTATTTCTCGCATTCTGCCCCTAGAAGATATGCCCTACCTCCCCGATGGTCGTGCCGTCGATATCGTTCTCAATCCCCTAGGGGTTCCCAGTCGCATGAACGTCGGTCAGGTGTTTGAATGTTTACTGGGTTGGGCCGGCGAAAATCTGGGCGTACGCTTTAAGATTACTCCCTTTGACGAAATGTACGGGGAAGAAGCCAGCCGTTTAACCGTCCACGGATTGCTAGAAAATGCCTCGAAAAAACCTAATCGCGATTGGGTGTTCAAGGAAGAACACGCAGGTAAAGTCACCGTCTACGATGGTCGCACCGGCGAACCCTTTGACCGTCCCGTTACCGTCGGTATGGCCTATATGTTAAAACTGGTTCACCTGGTTGATGATAAAATTCACGCCCGTTCTACCGGTCCCTACTCCTTGGTTACCCAGCAACCCTTAGGCGGTAAAGCTCAACAGGGGGGTCAGCGCTTCGGAGAAATGGAAGTCTGGGCCCTGGAGGCCTACGGGGCGGCCTATACCTTGCAGGAATTGCTAACGGTAAAATCCGATGATATGCAAGGACGGAATGAGGCTTTAAATGCGATCGTAAAAGGCAAGCCGATTCCCCGCCCGGGTACGCCAGAATCCTTTAAGGTTTTGATGCGAGAATTGCAATCCCTCGGCCTCGATATCGCCGTTCATAAGGTGGAAAATGCCCCCGATGGGACTTCCCGCGATGTGGAGGTGGATCTGATGGTCGATGTCGGTCGTCGCGCCCCCTCTCGCCCCACCTACGAATCCTTAACCACGGAAGACCTTGAAGAAGAAGAATCGGAAGTGTAATTTCAGTGATCAGTGAGGGGTTAGGGAATGGGGAAATGGGGGAATGGGGAAATGGGGGAATGGGGAAATGGGGGAATGGGGGAATTCAACTAAAACCCTAAAACCCCAACCCCCTAAAACCCAACCCCTATAACCAATCTTGTTACTGTTCACCGATGGCTGATAGCTAATAGCTGTTTACTTGTTACTGGGATCGAGATGTTTTATAACCAAACTGTTGACAAAGGAAAACTGAAAAAACTGATCGCTTGGGCCTATCAAAACTACGGTTCGGCGCGCTGTTCACAAATGGCCGATGAATTGAAAAACCTCGGGTTTCGTTTCGCTACCAAAGCAGGGGTTTCCATTAGTGTTGATGATTTAACCGTACCGCCGGCTAAACGACAGATGATCGAAAGTGCCGAACAGGAAATACGGCAAACCGAACAGCGTTATGTGCGCGGGGAAATCACCGAAGTGGAACGCTTCCAAAAAGTAATTGACACTTGGAATAGTACATCTGAATCGCTTAAAGATGAAGTAATTCGCAACTTCCAAGTGACCGATCCCCTCAACTCCGTCTATATGATGGCTTTCTCCGGGGCGCGGGGTAATATGAGCCAAGTGCGTCAGTTAGTGGGAATGCGGGGATTAATGGCTAATCCCCAGGGGGAAATTATCGACCTCCCGATTAAGACTAACTTCCGGGAAGGATTGACCGTTACCGAATACGTTATTTCCTCCTACGGGGCGCGCAAAGGTTTAGTTGATACAGCCCTACGGACGGCAGATTCCGGTTATCTGACCCGTCGTCTCGTCGATGTGTCCCAAGATGTCATCGTCCGCGAGGCAGATTGTGGCACTAATCGTTATGTTGAATTAACCGCCATGACCGATGGTGATCGCGTGTTAATTCCCTTAAGCGATCGCTTATTAGGTCGTTCCTTGGCCGAAGATGTGGTGGTCAATGGAGAAGTGATCGCCACCCGCAACCAGATTATCGATGACGAAACCGCCGAAAAACTAGGGCGACTCGTCGATAAAATCAAAGTCCGCAGCCCCTTAACCTGTGAAGCGGCCCGCTCGGTTTGCCAAACCTGTTACGGTTGGAGTCTGGCCCACGGTCATCCGGTGGATATGGGGGAAGCAGTGGGGATTATTGCCGCCCAATCGATCGGGGAACCGGGGACTCAGTTAACCATGCGTACCTTCCACACCGGGGGCGTATTTACTGGAGAAGTAGCCCGGCAAGTGCGGAGTCCCTTCGAGGGAACCGTGCGTTTTCTGCCGGGGTTAAGTATCCGTAACGTGCGAACTCGCCACGGGGATGAACGGGATCAGGTGGAGGCACCGGGGGAAATTAAATTAACACCCAAGGATAAAACTAAAGAAACTGTCACCTACTCTTTGACTCCGGGTTCGCTGCTATTCGTCACCGATGGGGCAACAGTAAGCAAGGAACAGTTACTAGCGGAAATTACCTCCGATAAAGTCCAAAAATCCACGGAAAAAGCCACAAAAGACGTAACCAGTGACTTAGCTGGCGAGGTGCTATTCTCCCAATTAGTCCCAGAGGAAAAAACTGATCGCCAAGGCAACACCACCCGCATCGCCCAACGGGGGGGATTACTATGGATTCTCTCCGGAGAAGTGTATAACTTGCCGCCGGGGGCCGAACCCGTGGTCAGTAACGGCGATCAAGTACAAGTGGGGGATGTTCTGGCGGAAACTAAGCTGGTATCCACTAACGGCGGTTTGGTGCGTTTAGCCCCCAATAGCCGGGAAATCGATATCGTCACCGCTTCCGTGTCCTTGGATCAGGCCGAAGTAAAAGTAGAAAGTAGTGCCGGTCGAGAACAATTTATTATTCATACGGTCGATGGTCAACGCTTCCTGCTGAAAACCACTCCGGGGACAAAAGTACAGAATCATGCCATTGTCGCCGAGTTAATCGACGATCGCTATCAAACCCACACCGGCGGGATGATTAAATACGTCGATATCGAAGTCTCCAAAGGCAGCCGCAAACAGGGTTATGAAATCACCAAAGGCGGCACGATCCTCTGGATTCCCGAAGAAACCCACGAAGTCAATAAAGATATCTCCCTCTTACAGGTGGAAGATGGGCAGTATGTGGAAGCAGGGGAAGAAGTGGTTAAAGACATCTTCTGTAACTCTAGCGGTGTGGTGGAAGTCATCCAAAAAAATGACATCCTCCGGGAGATCATTGTCAAACCGGGGCTGTTATTTATGGATCTCGAACCGGAATCCTCTGGAATTGCCCAAGAACAGTTAATTTACCCCGGGACACAGTTGACTCCCGAAGTCACGATCGAGGAGTTACGGCAAGCGGAATGGGTGGAAACTAACGAGGGTTTGGGATTACTGCTGCGACCGGTACAGGAGTTCACCGTACAAGACCAATCCACTTCTCCCACCCAAGGTTCCGCTAACCAAGAAGGAGGACGACATATCGAACTGCGCTCGGTGCAGCGCATTTTCTTTAAAGACGGGGAAAGAGTTAAATCCGTCGAGGGTTGTCAACTGATCAGCACCCAATTAGTCCTAGAAATTTCTAGCGAAGAACCAGAATCGGTCTCCCATCTGACGGCCGATATCGAGTTAGAACCGATCCCGCAGGGATCCGCGAAGCGGTGCGAGGACAGCGATTGTCAGCGTTTACAGTTAGTTATTCTCGAATCTCTGGTGCTGCGTCGAGATAGTGATAATGATCCTTTAGGGGGTAATATTCAGACTCGCGTTCTCGTCCAAGATGGCGATGAAATTCCACCGGGGGCAGTGGTGGCCAGAACCGAAATCCAGTGTAAGGAAGCTGGAGAAATTCGCGGGATTCGCAAGGGTAGCGAAGCGGTGCGCCGTCTTTTAATTGTGAGTGACCGTGACGAGTTTATTCTCCCGCTCGCTGTTGCTCCCACCGTCAAGGCCAGGGATCTGGTAATCGCCGAAGCTGAGATCGCTGCCGGAGTTTTAGCCCCCAATTCCGGTCAAGTGCTGGCCGTTGACAAAACCGCCACTGGCTATGAAATCCGTCTGCGTAAGGCCCGACCCTACCGAGTATCGGCGGGGGCCATTCTGCACATCGACGAGGGAGATCTTGTCCAACGGGGCGATAATTTGGTGCTGTTGGTGTTTGAGCGCTCGAAAACTGGGGATATCATTCAAGGTTTGCCGAGAATCGAAGAACTGCTCGAAGCCCGCAAACCGAAAGAGGCCTGTGTCCTGGCACGCAAACCGGGAGTTTGTCAAGTGGAGTACCAAGATTCTGAGATCGTCGATATTAAGGTGGTCGAGGATGACGGCACGATCAGTGAATATCCGCTTTTAGGCAGTCAAAACCCTCTGGTGAGCGATAATCAGCGTATTGATGTGGGTCAGGCGTTAACCGATGGTCAGGCTAATCCCCACGAGATTTTAGAGGTGTTCTTTAATTATTATGTGGATAGCCTGGGCAGTTACGAGGCAGCCCTGAAAGCCTTGGAAAAAACCCAGATGTTCCTCGTTGATCAGGTACAGTCGGTTTACCAATCCCAAGGGATCGATATTGCCGATAAACATATTGAAGTGATCGTGCGTCAGATGACCTCTAAGGTGCGGATCGATGACGGCGGCGATACCAGTATGTTACCTGGGGAATTGTTGGAACTGCGACAGGTGGAGACGGTAAACGAAGCCATGTCGATCACCGGTGGGGCGGCAGCTAAATATACGCCTGTACTACTGGGGATCACCAAAGCTTCCTTGAATACCGATAGCTTTATCAGTGCCGCCTCCTTCCAAGAAACCACCCGCGTCCTCACCGAAGCGGCGATCGAAGGCAAGTCCGACTGGTTACGGGGTCTCAAGGAAAACGTGATTATCGGTCGTCTGATTCCGGCGGGTACTGGCTTCAATTCCCACGAAAACACGGCGGGGATCAGCGATTACACCCCCCCAGAGGAGGAATATAACTACAACAATCGTAGCTATTACGCTCCCCCCGGCGGCCTCGGCTTGCCCCCTCGTCCCGGTTTCGGCGATAGTAGCGAGGATAGCGATATGATTCTTGACGATCAAACCGCTCGCGCCTACGCTGAGGGTGATGTGGTCGATTTAGAGGATGATGAGATGGCTTTCCTCTCCTCCCGCGGCAGCAGTCGCTTTAGTCGCCAACCCATCAGCGATCGCTGGTCAGAACCGGATGAGGAAGGGGAGGAGGACGATTTCGAGGAGGATTACGAAGAAGAAGAATAATCGTCTGTGGAGATATTACAAGGAGCAGTGGGAGACACGGGGAGGCAAGGGCAATTTTTCTAGAGAAAAACCCCGATTATTCCCCAAGAATCTCCTGCTTCTCTCCCCAAACTCCCTAATTTTCTGGCTAATTCATACTAAATCCGGTTATTAAAGACTGATTATCTATTGCCCCTTTTGCCTATTGCCTATTGCATGAGTGCCTGTCCTCATAAGTAGCCTATACTCAACGGATTTAGTATCACCTGAGTTTGGCAATAAAAGAAGGCAGCCTTTTTTGTCAACCGGAAAGGAGACAAAGTTAGGATTTTAAGAATTTTCTCTCAAGTCGGGATGACAGGATTTGAACCTGCGGCATCCTGCTCCCAAAGCAGGCGCGCTACCAAGCTGCGCTACATCCCGAAATAAACTCCTTTTTTAGTATAGCCTAAGAGCCGCATTCTTAATCGGGATACCAAAACATACCTTTGATACCTTCGGGATCGAGAACAAAACCAAGACGACGATAGAAATCCACCACCTGCGGATCGGCGAAAAGAGTTATATTACTGATGTCCTCACCCCGCAACTTCCTAATCATAAATTTCATTAATGCTTTACCAAAGCCTTTACTTTGATAGTGAGGATGAACAACCACATCCCAGACCGTAGCATTAAAAGCGTGATCGGAAGTGGCACGAGCAAAACCCACTAAACGACGGCGATTACCTCGCACTTCCCACATCGACACCACTAAAAAACTACATTCGATCGCCTTTTTAACTTTGCGTAAAGGACGACGGGCCCAACCTACCGAGTCACAAAGTTCTTCTAACTCATATAGATCTAGCTCTCGATCGGTACTAAAAAACACTCGCGTCTGTCCGAGGTCATTCTGGGCAACCTCTACCAAGTCTCCCGAATAGTCAGGAGATGCAGTGACTTCCGAGCTATTAAACAATCTTTTCCAAAAAACCATGCCGGGGGGCTACTGCCTCAATATTATCCTTTTAGCCTAGTATATTTTATTTTCCCCTCTCTACGAACAATCGGGCAACCTGAGTCCAAATTTGATTGGTTGAGTACGGAGAGGGTGGGATTTGAACCCACGAACCATTGCTGGTTACTCGATTTCAAGTCGAGCGCGATCGACCACTCTGCCACCTCTCCAAGGCAGCTAGACCTATATCCTATCATTAGATCTCCTGCATAAATCAAAAATTTTCGGCAAATGTAGGGAAAAGGGGTGCACATTAAAGGTTAAAATTTCCCCCTTCCCCCTTCCCCGACTTCTGCAAGAAGTCTATTCTAGTCAATTAGAGGCGTAATTAGGGGTTGCTGAGCAGCATTTTGGGCGAGCCCATCGGCCGGACCAATTCCCCTCACCACCCCCACCGAGATGACCGACTTATTTCTTTAATTTCTGTAATTTTTGGCTTTCACGGGGAAAACTAAAATTAAAATAGGGGGGAGTGCCTTAAAATTGCTGTTTTGACGTATAATCACCTCAATAAAATTTAGAAGCTCCTAGAGTTGATAGTTTTAAACATTTCTGAGAGGAAAATGTATTTATTATGAGTTCAATTATTGAAATCGGCGACCAAAAAATTAACCAGTCACAGGTCTTGCCTCTTTTGGCAAAATATGGTATGTTACCCCAGTTAATCCGGGAAGTAATTATCGAGCAAGCGATCGCCAATATTACCTGCAATCCCGAAGAAAGAAACGCCGCCTATTCCCGTTTCTATCAAAATAATCAAATTGCCAACGATGAACAAATGAAATCCTGGTTACAACAAAACGGGATGGATTCCGAACAACTAGAATATCTAATTCTTCGGGACATTAAATTGGAAACATTTAAACAGGAGACTTGGGAGAACAAAGTAGAATCCTACTTCTTGCAAGTCAAAAATCAATTGGATAAGGTGGTTTATTCGCTGATTCGGACAAAAAATATCGGCATTGCCCAGGAAATATTTTTCCGGATACAGGATCGAGAAAATACCTTCGCTGAACTAGCTAAAAAATACTCCCAAGGATCAGAAGCGGAAACCGGAGGACTAATCGGACCTGTGGAACTGAGCGCCCCCCATCCCCAGATCGGGCAAATTCTCAAGGCAAGTAAACCGGGACAACTGTGGCCACCGACGCAAGTGGGAGAATGGGTCGTGATTGTCCGACTGGAAAAATATTTATCCTGTGAACTGGATCCTCCCACCCGTCAACGCTTACGCAATGATTTATTCCAACAATGGTTAACGGCTCAAATGCAAACAGTGAAATTTATCTCCGAATCAAACCCAGTCAATAGCGAGCAGGTATCGATTATATAGCATTTCCTTGCAACACTGGGTAAACCTAGTCTTTTCGCCTAATTATTTGCCAACCTAGTCAATTTTCGCCTAGCCAATGAGTTATACCACTTTAGATTTTACCGCCTTTCTGGAGACCGTACAGCCCTTCGATCGCCTGCCCGTCGAGGTTAGACGTTCCCTCGGCCAGAAATTACAACCCTTTCGCTATGAGATGGGCAATGCAATCCTCAAGTGCGACCGCTTACCCTCCCACCTCGTCTTTCTCTACGAGGGAGAGGCCAGACTTTTGGGTTACGATGCTAGGGTAAACAATCCGCTGCCGGTCACTTTGGCTAAATTACAGCCGGGGGATTTATTCGGGTGGATCAGTCTCCTGCGCGCTACCCCCTGTGAAACGGTCATCGCTTCTTCGGAAGTCACGATCTGTTTAACCTTAAAACAAGAGGATTTTTGGTCTTTAATCAATGATTACCCCGAATTTAAGCAATATTTCTTTAAAGAAACCTCGATCGCTGAAGTTTATGCTGTACTAGGCTCCTATCTTAATCAACAGGCCTGGGGTGGGGGGGACCTGAAAGAAATTGCTCAGGCTCTTTTAAACAAAGCTTGTGTGTCCTACAACCAGATTGACGATGATTATCTCTGGTTAGTCAGCGAAAATACCGATAATTATCCTATCGGCACAGTTATCACCCAGAAAAATCCGACTAACACGCGCTTATTAGGTCTTTCCTCCGACCAGTTAGATGAATTCTTGACAGTGGAAACCGAAGCGGCTGCGGAAACAGAAACGGATGATATCCTAGAAACCCAAGTCATCAAGGGAAATAAACTCACCCAGGTATTAGATATCCCCCAGGGAAAAATAAGCGACATCACCAGCGATATCGCCGTTGAAAAAACTGTCGAGAAAAACCGCAAGTCCTATGCTTTTTTCGGGGGAAAAACGGAACTAGAGGCGGTGAGTGCCTGTTTTCAGATGCTCTGCAAATATTTTAATATCCCCTTTCGCAAGGACGTGATCCAACGCATCCTAGGGGATCAACTGCAAAGAACCGGCAGCCTTTCCCTGCCCCTGTGTGGGGCTGTAGCCGAGGTAGTGGGACTCCATAGCCAATTAGTACCCCTAAATGCTTCTTCCTTGCCCAATATCAACCCTCCTGCCCTAATTCGCTGGCAAGACAGCATCGTTATCCTCTACGAAATTAATCAACGGGAAACCACGATCGCTGTTCCCCAAAGGGGGATAATTAAACGCAAAACCAGCGAATTTCTGGAATCTTGGGGCGAAAAAGGGGAAGTGATTCTGCTCAAACCCACCAAACACACCCAGCAACAGCGTTTTGGCCTATCATGGTTTTGGCCTTCTGTCAAGAAACATAAACGAGTCTTAATAGAAGTTTTTATCGCTTCTTTCTTCGTGCAGTTATTTGCCCTGGCCAATCCCTTGATGATTCAGGTGATCATCGATAAAGTGATCGTGCAGAATAGCCCGGAAACCTTGAATACCCTCGGGGTTTTCCTGTTAGTAATTGCCGTTTTTGAGGGAATTTTAACCTTTTTGAGAACATCCCTTTTTGTCGATACCACTAACCGCATCGACATGACCCTCGGTTCAGAAATTATCGATCACCTGCTGCGCTTACCCCTGAAATACTTTGAACGGCGGCCAGTGGGGGAAATTTCGACAAGAATCAACGAATTAGAGAATATTCGGCAATTTTTAACAGGTACAGCCCTAACGGTGGTATTAGATGCCATTTTCTCGGTTATATACATCGTGGTTATGTTGATCTATAGCCCGATTTTAACCTTCTGGGCCCTGGGAGTCGTGCCGATTTTAATTCTCTCCACAGCTATTTTCGCACCGATCGTGCGGCGACAACTGCGAGCAAAAGCCGAACGAAACGCCGAAACCCAATCCTATCTCGTGGAGGTAATGACAGGAATTCAAACGGTGAAAGCACAGAATATCGAATTGCGTTCCCGTTGGCAGTGGCAAGAACGTTATGCGCGCTATGTGGCCGAAGGTTTTCAAACGGTAATGACCTCAACTTTGGCCGGTTCCTTTAGTCACTTCTTTAACCAATTATCGGGTTTATTAGTGCTTTGGGTGGGAGCAGCCCTGGTTTTAGACGGACAACTCACTCTTGGTCAATTAATCGCCTTCCGGATTATCGCTTCCTACGTTACCTCGCCGATTCTGCGTTTGACCCAACTCTGGCAAAACTTCCAAGAAACCGGCTTATCCCTGGAAAGATTAGCCGATATCGTCGATACTCCCCAAGAAGCGGAACTTGATCGCCAAAATATCCCCATGCCCTTAATTAAAGGCACTGTCACCTACGAAAACCTCGCTTTCCGCTTCAATCCCCACGGACCCCTGCAACTATACAACGTCAACTTAGAATTCCAGGCCGGTACTTTTGTCGCTTTGGTGGGGGAAAGTGGCGCCGGGAAAAGTACCATCACTAAACTATTAGCCCGTCTCTACGAACCAGAATCGGGACGGATTCTCATCGATGGCTACGATATCAACAAAGTGGAACTCTATTCCCTCCGTCGTCAAATCGGCATGGTTCCCCAAGAAACCCTATTATTTGACGGTACGGTACAGGAAAATATCGCCCTGACTAACCCCGATGCTACTGTGGAGGAAATTGTCTCGGCAGCGAAAACGGCGGCGGCCCACGAATTTATTATGACCCTGCCCAATGGCTATAATACCCGCGTCGGTGAACGGGGGGCATCCCTATCGGGGGGACAACGACAACGGGTTGCGATCGCTCGTTCCGTCCTGCAAAGACCGCAAATTCTCATTCTTGATGAGGCCACCAGCGCCCTCGACTATAACACCGAACGGCAAGTGTGTCTGAATCTCAAAGAAGCTTTCAAAGATCATACGGTCTTCTTTATTACCCATCGTTTAGCTTCGATCAAATCCGCCGATATTATTGTCATGATGGATAAAGGGACAGTAGCGGAGGAAGGCACCCACGAGGAATTAATGGCCAAAAAAGGCCTTTACTATACCCTCTATAAACAACAGGATTCGCAAATCTAGTCAGTCGGGAGACAGGGATTAGGTGATAGGGGATAGGGAAATGGGGAAATGGGGAAATGGGGAAATGGGGAAGTTTCAACTAATACCCCAAAACCCCCCGCAACGCGCACGCAGTGACCACCCTACACCCCACACCCTACACCCCACACCCTACCCCCACGAAAAACTTTTTCAGCAAACCCTAAATATAGGAGAATCTTCATGAACGGTAATTCTAACAACGGTCAAAACGGCAACGGCAATGGCAACGGCAACGGCAAAGGTAAAAGCGATGAACTGACCCAAGCGGGTAAAAACGTGGCCACTACCACGAAAAATAAAAGTATTACCCCTTCTTTACCCACTTTCAGCCCACCAGAACAATCGGTGATCCTGAAACAATCACCCATTTGGTCGCGGACGATTATCTGGACATTAATGAGTGTCACCACTGCCGCTTTAATTTGGTCAGCGCTCGCCAAAATCGAGCAGGTGGTCGGCGCTCAAGGACAACTTAAACCCCAGGGCAAAGTGCAAGAAGTACAAGCACCGGTGAATGGGGTAGTACAGGAAGTTAAAGTTAAAGACGGCGATCGAGTTAACAAAGGTGATGTACTGGTTTTAATGGATTCCAGTGCCTCGCAAGTGCAGTTAGAATCCTTGAAAAAAATTCGCGCCACTGCCGAGAAGGAAAATCAATTCTATCGTCTATTAATGGCGCAGGATCTGACACCGGCACAAGTGGAGAGTTCGATCGCTCAATTAAAATTACCGAGTGAAATCGCCGATTTAGCCCGTAATCGTGCCGCTTTAGTGGCGGAAAATCAACTTTATCAAGCACAGGTCAGTGAAGGTGCTTCTAGCTCTGCTTTACAAGGGGAGCAATTAGCCCGTCTAGCGGCTGCCCGACGGGAGGCCAATTCTCGACAAGCGGCCGCTAGATTGGAAATGGAACAATTAGAAAAACAATTGGCCCAAACCGGGGTACAGTTGGCCGATGCCCGCTCGCAATTAATCAATGATCGCTTAGTCTTAGAAGAAATTAAAACTCGTAATGCCAATTCGATGAAGCAGGGCCAAGAAAGCTTGGATATCGAGCGTAATATTCTTAACGATATTGAACCCTTGGGAGAAGAAGGGGCGGTCGCCCGTTATCAGATTAATAAACAAAAACAATCGGTAACTGATCGCCAGAATGAACTGCAGCAGCAAGAGGCTAACGGCGAAATCGATCGAGAAAAACAAGAGAAAGAAGTACAAACCCGCATCGCCGAAATTTCCCGCTTGGAACAGGAAGAAAAGCGTTATTTCCTGTTGATCTCCCAAGCGCAGGAAAAGCTGATTAATACCACGGTAATCACGGAAAAAGATGTGCGCGATAAAATGGCGGACAATTACAAACGGATCGCTGAAATCGATAGTCAGATCAGTCGCATTATCATTGATAACAACAAGCGCATTGCTGAGTTAGATAGTCAAATTAGTCAAGCACAACAGACCATTAAATATCAAAAAATTACCGCCCCGATTGATGGTGTGGTCTTTGATCTCAAGGCCCGGCCCGGGTTTGTTCCCCAACCGAGTCAAGCGGAAGCATTATTAAAACTTGTTCCCGATGGCTGTCCCACCCAGGTCAAAGATGCCGCTAAAGGTTGTTTAGTGGCAGAGGTGGATGTGACTAACCAAGACATCGGTTTTGTGCGCGTGGGACAAAAGGCCGATATTCGCATTGATTCCTTTTCTTACAGTGAATACGGCGATATTAAGGGAGAAGTAATCTCGATCGGTTCCGATGCTTTACCTCCCGATGAAAATCACCGTTTTTATCGGTTCCCTGTCCGGGTAAGCTTGAACAGTCAAGAGTTAGTTTTGAAAGATAAATCCACTCTGCCGCTGCAATCGGGGATGTCTGTGAGTGTTAACATCAAAGTCAATGAAAATCGCACCGTTTTGGGACTATTTACCGATATGTTCAATAAACAGGTGGATACTCTCAAACAAGTCCGTTAAGCGAAAAAATTCGGGGGTAGATCCTGCCAACGGCCCGATCCGATCGCACTAATCGCTTCCGAGAGGTTAACTGCACCGGTATAAAGGGCGCGGCCCACGATTACTCCCGTTACTCCTAAAGGTTCCAAAGACAATAAACTCAGTAGGTCCGTCAGGGAACTAATGCCCCCAGAGGCGATCACGGGAATCTCGACAGATTCGGCTAATTCTCGCAAAGCGGCGAGATTAGGGCCAGAAAGCGTGCCATCTCGATGAATATCAGTGTATATAATCGTACTGGCTCCTCTTTTTGCCATATCTTGACCAAGAGCGATCGCCTCTACCTCGGAAGTTTCTAACCAACCCCGGGTGGCTACTTTACCATCGCGAGCATCAATACCGACAATTATTTGCCCCGGAAAGCTTTGACAAAGTTCGCTGACTAATTCTGGCTTTTCTACGGCTACTGTCCCTAAAATCGCCTTTTCTACCCCGATTTTTAGGAGATTACTCACCGTTTCTAGATCTCGCAGTCCACCCCCCACCTGTACGGGAATGGCAATATCATTAAGAATTGTTTCAATGGTTGACAAATTAACCGATTTACCCTCTTTGGCTCCATCCAAATCAACTAAATGTAATCTGGTTGCCCCCTGATTGACCCATTCTCGCGCCACTATTGCGGGATTATCGTTAAAAACCTGCGATTGTTGGTAATCTCCCTGATAAAGTCGCACACATTTGCCATCGAGAATATCAATAGCGGGGATAACTTCCATGTTTTTCTCAATATCTAACTAAGGAGCGTTTTTTATTATATAGTACCAGCCGTCAGCCCTGAATCAGTGATCAGTGATCACTGATCACTGATCAGTTTTGAGTCTGACAGGGGAACAAGCCCTCTCAAAGCATTGTCCATAAAGGTTTTGAGGCTCCTCAGTTACAAACAGATACATCGCTAAACCTTGTTGGATAAGACTTTTAGACTTTTTTTCCCTCAAAAAGTGCCAGCCATTGCGGGGATCGGGGGGAAAATTCCGGGACTTTTTCCCTGAAAATTAGGTAGTTGACCACCTGAAAATCGATAAAACCCCACACCCCCCCTGCCCCCCCGATGTCGGGGGGGTTGGGGGGCCACACCCTGCCACCACCGAAAAGCTTTTTGCCGCAAACCATCTGTATTAAGTGTGCATCATCAAATGGCAGTAACAGTGCTGTCTTTTCACTGATTACTCTTTACTGATTACTGATTATCGATTCCTAGGGGAAAAAATTCTTCTAGAATGATAAGTACATATACGAGAGGAATTATACTTATGTCTGCTGGGAAGTTTCAAACAGCCGCTTCATTATCCGATCGAGAGCTAGAAATACTCGATTTAGTGGCTAATGGTTTAACTAATCAAGAAATCTCGGAAAAGCTAGAGATTAGTAAGCGTACCGTTGATAATCATATTAGTAATATCTTGACAAAAACAAAAACCGATAATCGGGTGGAATTGGTGCGTTGGGCATTGCATTGGGGTAAAGTTTGTCTTGATGATATTAATTGTTGTATCCTTCCTTCCCCAGCGCCGACCGATGATCAGGTTTCCTAAACTCCTGGGACTTTTTCTTGCGGTTAATATCATCAGTCTGGGGGGATGTAGTGATGCGGGTTTTGTCACCCCTCCCCAACAGCTTTTAGGAAATACTTTAAATACCCCTTCCTCTGAAGATAATCCCCGTTTTAACTACGATGGTCGTTATCTGGTCTTTGCCTCCGATCGCAGGGGACAACGAACGATTTATTTATTCGATCGAGTGGCTAATCGTTTAGTTCCCCTGCCGGGGTTAAATCAAGCAAAAACCTATCAAGATCAACCGGATATTAGTGCCGATGGTCGCTATATTGTTTATGTGTCGGAACAGTCCGGTAAACCCGATATATATATTTATGATCGACAAACTCTGCAAGCAAAAAATATCACCGAAAATATTTTAGGAGAAGTGCGTCGTCCGACGATTAGTGGTAACGGTCGTTTTATTGCTTTTGAAAGTAATCGTTTCGGTCAATGGAATCTGGAAATATTCGATCGAGGTGGCGAAATTTCTCCTTCTTTACCCCCGATCAATTCTTCCCCGTCCCGATAGTATTGGGGGAGAAGGGAGAAGGGTGTGGGGTGTGGGAAGATGGGAGATGGGAGAGGAGAATATCCACACGCCCCGGAATCCCTCCACGCTTACTTTTTGCTCCGTCTCGACTCTTTCTTTTTCCTCGTCCAGCCGCGTAGGTATTCTTGATACTTTCCACAGTCAAGGGTAGTTATGATCGATCATTTGATAGATGGTTTCGTGACTGAGAGATTCTTGACTGGCTCTTTTCAGACGACCTGCTATTTGTTCGGGACTATGATAATCTTTCAGTCCTTTTTTCACCAACTCTAAGGCCGACTCGCTGACATTTTTAAAGGGTTGTTTGGCATTTTTTCGGCGCGTCTCGCTTTCAGCTTGTGCTGTGTCAGGTAGATAGCAGCCGAGGGAACTTTGATTCCTTCTTAATTCTCGTGATATTGTGTTTTGATGACATCCGAGCCAGACGGCCATTTGCCGTTGAGATAAATTTCCCTCTTGACTAAGTTAGTAGAGCAAGTTTCTTGGTTCTATGTTAAGATGTTTTCGGCTCATTTTTGGGTCTGATTTGTTGTTGTTAATGATCAGACAGTACCTGATGAGCCTTTCTTTGTCAACTCTTGAGGTTGATGCGTTTCATTTTTGAATTGGCGGAGCCTTTCTTTGTCAACTCTTGAGGTTGATGCGTTTCATTTTTGAATTGACGATTTTTATGACAGAAAACAATGTAGTGCTATACGTTCTTTAAGCATTGAAACAGGAGGGTATTGAACATATTTTCTTGGTTCCTGGCAGCAGTATTGACCCTTTCGTCGAGCATTGTCCGAACAACATGACGGCAGTTGTGGCGGCTTATGAAGGAGGGGTGGCTTTTATAGCTGACGGTTATGCCAGAGCGAGGCAAGGATTTGGTGTTTGTATTGGACTCGGTGGGCCAGGTGTGACCAACAGGGTGACGGCGATCGCAGCTGCGTTGACCAATAACTAGCTAGGGGACGAATTTACCGAAAAATTGGGTTTAAAGCCGCGCCCTTTTAGGGCGACTTGATAGGATGTATGCTATTAAGAATAGGGGGCCGGGTAAGCAACCGCTTAAAAAACCCAGTCATCAACCGATGAACGCACCTTAAAAACTAGAGTTATGGGGTTCTATAGGGAAATGATCCTATAGGTAAAAATTCTCAGCACCAAGTACCAGAGAAACCAAGTATTTTAGAGGTTTTGAACTGTATCGTAGGGGACCCCGAAAACAGGCTTCTGTAAGGTTGCGAAAGTCTGAGGAGAGAACCACCTCTGAGTTGGATTTCGCCAGGAATCTAATTCAAGTGGACTCGTTGAGCCATAAATTCACAGCAGTGATGCGAGAAGAATCCACGTCCGTTTACGGCGTGGGGTATGTCAAAACCACAAGACACCACCTTGGCAATAAAGTGTATAAGTTAATTTGGGCTGCAACTATAGGATAATTAGTTTGATCGGAAAATATGCCTAAGACTGTACAATTTACTTGACTTGTACTCAGCCTAAAACGTAGGTTGGGTTGAAGCATGGAACCCAACGCCCGCATGGGTTACGCTACCGCTAACCCATCCGACAAATAATTGTGCCTCCCTACTTATTTTCTAGATATAGGTTTAAAAAAAGAGAAAATTACTTTTTTTTTAAACTTATTTAATGCCTCTGGCTATTTGATACCCCCTAAAGATATACTTTGGAGAAATTTTATGAAAGGAAAAAAAGTTCTCACGGTCGTTTTTGCAACTACGAAGCATATCCCTGCGAATGAGGTTACTGTTTCTTGTGAAGAATCGTTGTCTTCAAAGAGACCAATCAGGGGGGAGTATACTAACCATGAATGGCAGTACCGCATTTCTTTACCTTCGGATGCGGATAAGGCTACTCTTTGCTTCCATGTTAATGAGGATATTACGATGGAGCAGAATCCGATTGTCGTTTCTTACGATAATTCGCAAAAAGTCAAGTTTACGGATCAAAATATTTCATTTCCCAGCTATAAAAAGAGGTATCTCCACGCTGTCGAAAACTTACTTAATGAAGAAACAGACTTTTCCCGTCGATATGTGCCTAGCAATTTAGATACCGATCAGAAATATGATGTCATCGTCATTGGTTCTGGGATGGGGGGTGGAATCGTTGCCGATCAACTATCGGATTTTGGCTTGTCAGTCCTCGTATTAGAAGCTGGATCAGTTCATTTACCTTCTCATATTGGCAATACACCTATTCCCGCTTCGGAGGTGGATGTCAGAAAATCGGTAGCATACGACAACGCACCAGGATCAGTACTGAAAAAAGATGTACACCTGAACTTGGGAGGGCGATCGATATATTGGTCAGCTCTGATTCCCCGGATGAACAAATGGGACTTTGAACAGTGGGATAAAGAGATTGTTGACTACCTAAAACTGGGTGGATATATAAAAGCGGAAAGGCTTTTCCGAAAGAGAACTGAATACAACAACTACGAAAAAGTCTTTCGGGCTCGTCTGGAAGAGGAACTGCCAGATTATGATGTGCAGCACCTACCTCGAAGTTTCCATCAAGAAATGTCATGGATTACAAAGCGTCAAGGTAATCCAGATGAGCGCCCAAGGGGTTACTTCTCCACCGCAGCTCTATTACTCAACTCTGTCAGTTATCCAAAGATGAAGACTGGCGGAGAAAATATTACCATCAATCTCAATCACTTAGTTACCCACCTTGAATGGGAAGGACACAGGGTAACTAAGGTATGTTGTGAAGATCTCATCAATCACTGCAAACGAAGCTATCGAGGAAAGGTCATTGTTTTAGCGGCTGGAGCCACAGAAAGTCCCTGTATTGCTCTTAGAAGTGATCTGTCCGATAAAAGCGGAAAAATCGGTATTGGTCTTACTGATCACCAGGCAGCAGAACAATCTTTTGTCATCCCACAGATGGGAATGAAGACATTGATCACTGCAAAAGACCAAGTTAAAATTCTTATTCTGCCCAACCATGACTTAGAAAAGGAAAATAATCATTTTAGTTGTGAGCTTGCGATTAACCCTCGGATTTGGGAGCCTCGCTATGAGGATGATGATTTATTCCGAGAGGAGTTTGAAAATGATGATCGCATTACTGCTAAAATCAAGTTTCTTTTTCCCAGAAAGCTGAACGATTCTAACTGGGTCAAGCTTGGTGATATTCGCCCCAAGGTCTATGTAGCACCGATGGAGGATCGTCCCCTAGAAGTGGAAGCAAATGCCTTGAAGAAAAAAGTGTTTGAATTTTTGGGCGTTGATCTCTCTGAGTTAGAAAAGCCTCTTCAATATCGAGAAGAATCCGAGACTTATCACACTGGTGGCTCTCTACGGCTAGGGAAACTCGGCGAAAGTGTTGTTGATAAGCACCTA
Source organism: Microcystis sp. M090S1 (assembly GCF_020246295.1). Lineage (NCBI taxonomy): Bacteria > Bacillati > Cyanobacteriota > Cyanophyceae > Chroococcales > Microcystaceae > Microcystis > Microcystis sp. M090S1. The sequence continues at coordinate 31,273 of NZ_JADBTF010000374.1, forward strand.
AAATTTCACGAGTATGATAATCTGTACTGCTGTGATCTGTCGGTCTTCCCGCACATTCCCACAGCAAATCCTTCGCTTACGTTGGGTGCTCTAGCCCTCAGACTGGCCGAGCATATCAATGAAGTGCATAAGTCAAAATAGCTTACAACTATTTAGAATCAGCAAGGTTAGCCTAATCATAGATATCCTGTTGCTAAAAATAGATAAGGAACAATATTCATCAATCTTGAGGTAATTCCTAATGAAATTTGCCGATCAGAATCTAGCCAAACCGCGACCAGGTAGTCTAAACGATTTTTCTTTACCTCGCCGTGAGAGTTATTACCCTTCCTCTGCGGATTGGAGAAATGAAGTGCTTTATTTTCTCTTGCCTGATCGTTTTAGTGATGGGAAAGAAAACACACGTCCTCTGCTGAATCGTCAACAACTGAATCAGTCTCGACCTAATCTGCCAAATGGACAGTCTTGGCGATTTGATAAATGGGCAGAGTCAGGCGGCGATCGCTGGCAGGGAGGAACGCTTAAAGGATTAGAGTCGAAGCTAGATTATCTAAACCAACTAGGGGTAACAACAATCTGGATAGGACCCATCTTTCAGCAACGGGGTCACTTGAATACCTATCACGGTTATGGTATTCAGGATTTTTTAGAGGTTGATCCTCGCTTTGGGACTCGCCAGGAGCTGGTTGGTCTGGTCAATCAAGCCCACAAGAAGGGATTACGCATTATCCTCGATATCATTTTTAACCATTCCGGATATAACTGGGACTATGCTCCGGGTACTCCTGGCGGAGAACAGAAACCTCCCTATACGTCGAGTTGGTATCAGTTTGGCTCATGGCTAGGTGATCAGGGACAAATCATTGCAGGGAAGCCTCGAACTAACGCGGACGGGGTTTGGCCGAGCGAACTCCAGGAAGCAGATTGCTATAGTCGGGCTGGCTATAGCGAGGGAGGCCTGGGGCGGGGAGATTTGGAGGATCCCAATGCCGAATTCCGGCGTTCAGATTTTATTAATTTGCGTGATTTCCAGTTAGACTATCCTCATCTTTTAGACAACTTAGCCCGGTGTTACAAATACTGGATCGCGTTGACAGACTGCGATGGCTTTCGGATTGATACGCTCAAGCATGTGACCTATGATCAAGCTCGAAATTTTTGTGGAACGATTAAGGAGTTTGCGGCTAATTTGGGCAAGAGTGACTTCTTTTTAGTGGGAGAAATAGCAGGCGGAGACTATAACCAAGACCGCTATCTAGATGTAGTAGGGCAGAACTTAAATGCTGCCTTGGATATTGGCGAGATGCGGGGGAATCTTAATCAGGTTGCCAAAGGGCTGATAGATGCAAGAGCTTACTTTAACGGGTTTGATCCAGGGAATGCGGTAATGGGATCACACCGGAACCTCGGACGGCGGCATGTTTCAATTTTGGACGATCACGATCATGTATTTGGTGAAAAAATCCGCTTTTCCAGCGAAGCTGCATCAGATCATCAGGTCGTTGCTGGGGTGGCATTGCAACTGTTCACATTGGGGATTCCCTGCATTTACGCTGGAACAGAGCAGGCATTGGCAGGGCCAGAAACGGCTGAACGGAAGTGGTTATCCGACTGGAAGAAATCCGATCGCTATTTGCGAGAGGCCATGTTTGGTCCAGAGCATCCCCGGCAATTCGGCGTGGCGGGCCTGCAATCCGTTGATCAAAACTTACCTGGCTTTGGGCCATTTGGGACAGCAGGTGCTCATTGTTTTGATTCCAATCATCCAGCCTATGTCCGGATTGGAGCTATGGCGGCAATCCGTAAACAGTTTCCAGTGCTGCGCTTAGGACGGCAATATTTACGACCAACCGCCATCCCTTTTCTGAACTTACCCTTTGGCGATCACGGACGGAGTGGAGAAATTATCGGTTGGTCACGGGTTTTAGATGACGAAGAAGCACTTTGTGCGCTAAACAGTCATGGAACGGATAATCGAGGAGCGAAAGTGTTGGTGGATGCCAATCTCAACCCAATCGGAAGCACTATGACAGTGGTTTTGAATACGGCTGAAGCGGCGGTTCCGGGTTACACGGGTCCTCATAAAGTGGGATCAACAGTCCCGGTACAACGACAAGATAAAATTGCCTACGTTGAAATTCAACCGATTCCAGCATCGGAATTTTTGATTTTGATAAATCAACCATAGTTCCTGTACTCATTAGACCTCTTGCATAAATCCGAAAACAAACGATAGAAACAATAATGGGAGGGACTTTCAGTTAATTATTTATTAGTAGTTGATAATCTTCAAAAATGTTGCTGTACAAGGATCGACTTAAGACTTTTGCAAGAGGTCTATTAAACCCAGGTCTATTTGGCACGCCCAGTTGTAATACTGGATCACGGGTTTCAGGGTTGTCATTTCAGAAAGGTTTAATGGCTAGGGCGATCGCTTTGATGCTGAGTGATTCAATCACAAAGATGGCGATCGCTTTCATTCACGTTGGGATTCGTTTTCAAATAATCATGTACCCAATTGCAACCGTACATCAAGGGATTAAGCGTAAGAACCTGCTCCTTATTCCACAAAATGACAGTTTTGTCTTCATTGGCTGAGGCAATGGTTTGACCATCGGGACTGAAGGCGATGCCCCAAAAGCGATCGCTATAGCCATTCAGAGTCGTCAACAAAGTACCATCCGGTTTCCAAAGCTTGATCGTCTTGTCCCAGCTTGCTGAGGCAATGGTCTGACCATCGGGACTGAAAGCGACTGAATAAACGACAGCACTATGACCTTTGAGAGTCGTCAATAAAGTGCCATCCGGTTTCCAAAGCTCGATCGTGTTATCTGCACTTGCCGAGGCAATCGTCTGACCATCAGGACTAAATGCTACTGAGTAAATCTGAGCAGTATGTCCTGTCAGTGTCCTCAGTAAAACAGGTATCTGCGCTGGCTTCACTCTCCAGAGTTTAACGGTATTGTCTGCGCTTGCGGAAGCTAGGGTTTTGCTGTCAGGGCTAAATGCCACTCCAAAAATTGCCCCTTGATGTCCTCTCAGGGTAGCGAGGAGTTGAGGCGTTTTTTGCCCTACATTCCAGAGCTTAACGGTATTATCCCAGGCTGCGGAGGCAACTGTCTGACCGTCGGGACTAAAGGCAACTCCCCAAACCACTGCTTGATGTCCTCTCAGGGTGGCCAGGAGTTGAGGCTTTCTTGGCCCTAAGTTCCAGAGTTTGACGGTATTATCTGCACTTACCGATGCCAACCTTTGACCATCGGGACTGAAGGCGACTCCATAAACTTGAGCGGTATGTCCGACCAAGGACGCAATCAAAGTACCGTCTCGCTTCCAAAGCCTAATCTTTTTGTCATCACTAGCTGAAGCAATGGTCTTACCATCGGGGCTGAAGGCCACTCCAATTACGACCGCAGTATGTCCTGCCAACCTTGTCATCAAGGGGCTTTTCAGCCGCCAAAGCTTGACCGTTTTGTCACCACTGGCCGAGGCAAGGTTTTCCCCATCGGAACTGAAGGCTACTCCCCAAACGCGATCGCTATGTCCGTTGAGAGTCGTGATCGGAGTGCCGTCTCGTTTCCAGAGCTTAACAGTCTTGTCCCAACTGCCTGATGCGAGAGTCTGACTGTCAGGGCTGAAGGCCACTCCATAAACCACTTCACTATGTCCTGTGAGGGTTGTCAGTAGAGTCGGCATTTTCCCCGTTTCTAGTTTCCAGAGTTTGATCGTTTTGTCCCAACTGGCTGAAGCTAGGAGCTGCCCATCGGGACTGAACGCTACTCCATTCACAATATCAGTGTGACCTTTGAGAGTCGTAATTAAAGTGCCATCTCGCTTCCAAAGTTTTACTGTCTTATCGTCACTGGCTGAAGCCAGCATTTGACCATCAGGGCTGAACGCTACACCGTTCACAACATCAGAGTGACCCGCGAGAGTCGTAATCAAAGTGCCATCCCGCTTCCAGAGTTTAACCATCTTATCGTCACTGGCTGAAGCCAGCATTTGACCATCGGGACTAAACGCCACTCCTCTCACATCATGATGATGTCCAACAAGGGTCGTTATTAGAATAGGTATCTTGCCTGCTTCTATCCTCCAAAGTTTGATGGTTTTATCTTTGCTAGCGGACGCGATTGTCTGACCATCGGGACTGAACACAGCTTGCCAAATTTTATCGCTGTGTCCGTTGAGGGTGGCGATTATAGTACCATCTTGCTTCCAGAGCTTGATAGTTTTATCGCCAGCAGCCGAGGCGATCGTGTTACCATCTGGGCTGAAGGCGACGCTTTTAACTTCATCACCATGGACTAACAAACGATTGTATTCAAGAACGCCATAAACTGCCTGCCGTAAGACGGAATCTACCTGAGTTTTAGTCTCAGCGTCTGTTCCTCCTGTCCTGGATAATTTTTGCCAGGCCCGAATGGCCTCAATCAACGCATCTAACTTATTATTGGAGACAAAAAGTGCTTCTGAGGACGCAGTGATGGCTTGGATCTCGCTACGCGCTGAATTCTGCCATTGCCCCCAAGCGACTCCTGCTAAGATTAAGGCCCCTAGCAAGCCACCTGTGAGTCCTGAGATCGTTAACTTTCGCCTGCGCTTTTGGGATTTCAGGTCGCGATCGCGCAGTGCCACACTTTGCTCAATCAATTCGCAATCGCTCGAACTCAGTTCATCAGCTCGATTCAGATACCAATATTCTGCATCGGTCAGAGGTTTACCCCGCAACAATGCCCCTTCATCCTGATGGCTGCGCTCCCACTGGTAGCGGTTTGCCCGCAGTTGCTCTTGCCAGAGGCGAAACTCTCGATCGAGCTGCATCCAATTCCTGAGTCGTTTCCAGCCCCCAATTAATGCCTCGTGAACAATTTCTACGGTTTCTTCTCCTGTAGAATCGTTGCGGTTGGTCACCACTAAGCGAGAGGAGGCTAAACGCGCCACCAAGTCCCAGTTTTCCGGCTGCACGTCTTCCTGTGTAGCAGTACGCCGGCTATCGTCTGTCCCGGCACCGGGCTGCACTAATTGGATAAATACCCGTTGCGATCGCTGTCGATCCTCTTCGTTCAGTTGAGCGTATACGAATTCTGCGTGATTGGCCAGTGCTGCTTCTACGCCGCCAATCTGGTCATAAGCCTGATTGGTTAGCCATCCATCTCGCTGGTTTGACCACAATTGCGTGAGGGCAAATTCCAACAAGGGCAAACGCCCTGGCTGCTCGTTCATGGCATGGATCAGCTTCTGGATTAATCCATCCTCTAATTTCACTTGCATTTGGGCGGCGGGCTTGGCGATCGCGGCTGGCAATTCTTCCCGGTTCATCGGCCCCAAAACCTGAATGGCACCTTGCAAGGCATCACTCAAGGGGCGGTAAGCCAGGGCATAGCCGCAAAAGTCTGCTCGTAGGGTCAGAATCAGGGTGAACCCTGGAGCAAATTTCACGGCATTTAGTACAGTATCCAAAAAAGTCTGTCGCTCTGACTCTGGACAAAGGGTATAGAGTTCTTCAAATTGATCGGCGATCAAAATCAGGCGCATCCCTGAATTCTGCTGTTTAACCCACTCGATGAGGTGGGATAATCCCTGGTCGTCTTGCCGCAAGAGCCGCTCTAGTTCTACTGCGTTAGCGAAACTGTCGCTTTGACCTTCTGGGAGAGCATCGCCACACCCCTGTTGGGGCTGATGTAGAGAGACAAATTTAGCGATCGCAGGACACTGCGCCAACCCAGTTGCTAAGGCTTCAAACGGATTATTCCCTGGGCGAAACGAAACAATCTGTACAGACGGCGAGCCTTGTTCTTTCATGCCGCTACTGCCTAATTCCTGACGCAAGCGCGGCACTAATCCCGCAAAGACGACGGATGATTTGCCACTGCCAGAAGCACCAATCACCGCCACCAATGGCTTTTGTTTGACCGCCGCCAGCAGTGCCTGAGTTACCTGCTCCCGCCCAAAGAAGAACCGAGCATCTTCCTCCCGAAAGGCAAATAGACCGCGATAGGGACAGGTTGGCGTTCCTCCAAGCTGAATCCAAGTGGGAGGTTCAACGGCTAGATTTTGGCAAATCACGGGCAACCAAGACGCTGCTGGAAAATCATCTTCTAATCCTTGGAGCTTTCGACGCGCTTGCTGAACGGCAAGATAGAGCGGCAATTGCTCGATCGCAAATGCTGTCAGAAACTGCTGAAAGAACTCTTGTGCCACCCGATTGGGAATCGGTTCGCGCATGACAATCACTGTGGGAATGTGTAGTTTCTCCAGTGCTTGTGCCAAGCCTAATCCATCACAAGAATTAAAAATAGCCAGCGTTAAACCCTTCTCGATCGCGGTTTTCAGCGCCTCTTCTAACTGTGATATCGTCAAACTATTGTGGGTTGAATTCTCATTAATATATATTCGACCCGTTTGTCCCTGGGTTTGACTGTGACCGGCAAAAAACAGGATGTCCCACCCTTCAGGCTGCCATAATTGAGTATTGAACTCCTGGCGTGAGGGGTTGGCCAGGAACTTAACTGACCCATCCTGCAACCGCTGAAGTAAGCGGGTTTCTGTGGCTAAATCAATGCCGGAGCTATTGCCTAAGACTGCTAAAATCCTGACTTTCTGCTCAGTTTTTGCTGACTTCAGAACATTTCGATAGTGGTACTCTGGTTGACTCAACGCCATTTCCGCTTGGGGATAATCCTCAAAGAAATGCCAGCGATGCCAAGGAAGAGAGCGCAATTCCAGATCGTTGGTTTCAATCATGACTCGGATGGGAGCGGATGAGTCGAGTCGCGATCGCAGTTGCAGTTCAATGGGGAGAAAACCCTCTGATTTCAGCCAAGTATTGATGCTTGCCTGTAGCTGCTGGCACAACTCATCAAAACTGACCTGAGAAATATTGGTAATGCCTGCTTCACTGATTTCTAGTTCACCAACTTCTACGAGAGAAGCTGAAGATAGATGTCCTGGTTGGGATATTATGGGATGGCGTTGTCCGCCCGTAATGCGTTCAGTTTCGCTGCGCCCAAGGCGATCGCATAGTCCCCGATAAACAAGCTGCCAATTCCGATACAGTTCCACTAAAGCGGGTGCGGCGGGCAACGTGCCGATAAATTGCTCTGGCCGCGGATTGCCATCCGTCCATAATTGAACGGTAACTCGCGGAAATCCTTGATACAAATTCCCACTGCCTAGATTAATAATCACTGACTTGTTCATTTCAGACGCACCCGTATTTGACAGTGAAACTTTCACCGTTAATGCTACAATCTTTTACCTTATCTTTACAGAAACGCTACTGCGTTAATTTTTTGACCGAATTTAGGCTCTCCCGACTTCTTGGTGTAAACTGTATATTAGAATACGAATCCTCTGATTTACAAACGTTTAACGTGATTATCAGCTAAAAAGTGGTCAAAAAATGTTAATTAGATTCTTTATCGTCAAAGAGGTGCGTTAAACTTTGTTAACGCACGCTAGAAGAGCTAAATATTAGCGTGCTGCTTCGCAGTGTCTCAGCTTCGCGAGTCTCCGACGGCGGCATCGCACAGTCGCGCTTGTTATCGCTGCTGGGTCATTGCGATTACAGCTTCCACAGTCAGGTCAGAGATATTGCCAAGGGTAGGGAGTATGTCGGTGACCGCATAGACCAGTGGCAGCTCTTGGTTCTCCCAAACCCAGATTTGCTGTCGCTGAATATCGATCAGCTAGGCGAGCTGAGTTCCGTTGCTCAAGCAGTGCAGAATTTTATTCTGTAGATCTAATGTACTTTGGTCGGGGGAGCGAATTTCAATTAACCAGTCCGGTGGACCTGGCAGCGGTCCATCCACCTCTGAGAGGCGATCGCTTTTAACAACGGCAATGTCAGGCACGGGAGACAGCGGCGGCACGATGCAACGGAGTTCTTGGATTGCCTCGTATGCTTTGGTTTGGTTGTTGATCGAGTTAACAAGATTGCGCTGGAGGCGGGATTGACATCCTCACCGCCGTAAACGGACGGTGATTCCCAAACCTCACGATTTAGGTTTCTGCTTCTTTCCCTTGCGGGGTTCCGCACCTGCCTTAACAGATTTACTCTGTTCTGGTCTTATGGTCG
>NZ_JADBTF010000375.1:0-3831 GCF_020246295.1 Microcystis sp. M090S1
CAGCTCTAAAGAGTTTTGAGTTAAAAGTTAAACTTCAAGTTTTCATTCAGGACGAATGTACTGATTAACTAATTTTTTGGGGAAAATTAGTTAACCCATCATTATAACATATAATTAATTTGCAAGAGTTCTAGTTCTGTCCTGAAGATGGACGTGCAACTACTGTTCCATTTCATAAAGGACGAGATATTGCACCTAGATTATTACGACAGATTGCGAGCGATATTAACTTGACAGTAGAAGAGTTTTTAGAGTCGAGGTAAAGTCTATTTTCGCCAACTTTTAAAGCAGCGCCAAATAGCACTGTATTCCTATGATGTTGAAGATTTTGAGTTGGATTTGAAAAACTTACGGGAGTTGGGGCGATTGTGATTGTTGTTAGCGAGACAATGCTAGACCCCTCTGTGCGGTAATTATGCCCAAATTGAGGTGATTAAACCCCACAGTGCCATATTAAGTCTTATTAAGGGGTGTTAGACCGATGGAAGTGGGATAGTAGGATAAAAGAACCACCATTTAAGCTAAACATCGCCAGGTATTTAGGGACTTGCGTAGGAATGATATCCCAGCGCAAGTCCCTTAGCTTAAGTGGACTTGTTGAACTAAGAATCCCTCGCTAAGGAAGAAATTTATGGTGACAGTAACCCAAGCTGGGACTACAAGCTGTTCCACGACAGTGGTTAGGGGACTAGATCGGCAACTCATTGCTCAAATGAATCGACTTGTCTCAGGTGCTTTAGTTGATTTTTCTTCGCCCAAGATCAGGCTTGGACAAGCAGTTTGGCCATTCTTACAACCAGCGGCTAAACGCGCCCTAGATCGGGCGGTTGCCAATCGAGGCCAGACTCTGATTGTCAACTCCGCTTATCGGACTATTGCCCAACAACTACTTCTTTTTCAACAAGCTCAGGCGAATCGATGTGGCATTACTATCGCTGCTGAGCCAGGAAAGAGCAACCATCAAAGTGGATTAGCTCTCGATATTGAAGATCATGCAGGCTGGCGACCTTTCCTAGAAGCTCAGGGCTGGAAGTGGCTAGGTCCATCAGATCCGGTTCATTTTGACTTTAAAGGTGCTGGGGTTCGTGACATCCGCTCAACTGCTATCCTGGCGTTCCAGCAACTGTGGAATCAAAACAATCCCAATGACAGGATTGCAGAGGATGGGCAGTGGGGTCCAAATACCGCCGCTCGTCTCGGTAAATCTCCTGCTAATGGCTTTGCTAATGGTCCGACTCTAGACACAGGGGTTAATGGTGGGGGTAGCGTTGAACTAGGAGATCGCTTATTGCAACTCACGCGCCCACTTCTGGAAGGAGATGACGTGCGCCAAGTTCAGCAAGCATTAGTCCGCAATGGCTTCCAGTTAACAGTTGATGGTTTCTTTGGTCCAAAGACAGAAGAGGCAGTTAAAGCATTTCAACAACAGAAACAATTGCAACCGGTTGATGGCATCGTTGGGCCTGCCACGCTTGCGGCGTTGGGACTCTCATCTTCCTAAAGGCAAACTGACTTCAATAATCCTGAAAACTAGCAAAAAACAAAATGCCAGGAGAATTTGCACAATGATCGGTCCAACCTTACGTTTATTTGACGGATTTGACCATACTTCTCCTCAACTTCGAGACGAAGTGATGGAACTGCAAGAACTGCTCAATGCCAAAGGAATTGCTGTCGTTATTGATGGCTTCTTTGGACAGGCAACCGAAATGGCTGTCAAACAATTTCAACGCTCTCGTGGTTTGGATGATGATGGAATTGTCGGTCCGCTGACTTGGGCAGCGTTATCAGACGAGCAACCTCCCAATCTTGAACTTGTATTTACCACGACGATTGCTCGCAATGATGCTTCCATGCTCAGACAATTAGAAGCCGCTCAACAGTTCAGAGCTTTTATTGAAGAAGGAGCTAACCAACAGGGCTTTCCGATTGCTGTGATTGCGGGCATTGGTTCACGAGAATCTCACTGGGGATTACTCTTAAATCCACCTGGCCCTTCTGGTACGGGAGATTTTGGTCACGGTCGGGGACTGATGCAAATTGATGACCGTGCTTTTCCTCAGTTTACCTCTACTGGTAAGTGGAAAGATCCCAGAGAGAACATTCTCTTTGGCTGTAAAGTTCTTGCTGACAACCGAGCTTTTATGCAACGCAAGACTAATTTGCAAGGCAAAGAGCTTATCCGTGCCGCTTTAGCTGCATACAATTCTGGACCTGGAAATGCTCTAAGAGCTTTGCGCGATCGCGGAGATGTTGATTTCTTCACTGCTAACCGGAATTACGGCAAAGATACTCTCAGTCGAGCGGGATGGTTCCAGTTACAGGGTTGGAGTTGACTAAAAAAGTAAGTAGAGTTGTTGCATGAGCTAAATTATTGTCAACAACTCTATATTATTGCTCAAAGTTTTTAAACAATTTTATTGCCGAGATTTTTTCTAATTATGCCATTTACCGCCAAAGTCATTACCACAGCCGAATGGGGAGCGAGACTACCAAAACTGGGAAAGTTTCCTTTGAATCAATAGATAAAACTAACTATTTTTGTCAAAGCAGGTAAAAGGCATCATTGGGAGCATCTCACTTATGCAATGAGTATTAATACTTATAGCAGTCAAAAACTAGAAAATCTTCAACTTGATCACAAAGAGAAATGAGATTATAATAGTTATAACTTACAATTCAGAATAGCTCTCGATGGGAGGAATAATTCAATGTTATCAGAAAATGAAAAAAGAATTAAAGAGTTATGTCAAGAGTTAGGGCAATGTCTCTATGAGCAATCCCAAATTAAGAAATTTAATAACTTGGGAGAGATAGAGGAGACAGTCAGAGATTTAATGATTCATTATGTTAACCCAGAAATCGGTATTTTTTTGTCAAAACAAGCACAGAAGAAACTGCCGGTCGGACGAGAAAAGTGAAAAGTATTTTGGGGGAATTACCAATTACAGAAAAACAAGCGAAAAAATTAGAAATAAAGTCTCGGACTCAGATGAGTCCAATGTTAGAGAAGAACTGTTTGCTATTAAGTGGCGATGAATCCTACGAAAAATCGGCGCAGAAAATCAAATCATTGACAGGGATTGCTGTTTCTCACAGTACCCAACAACGCCTCGTACATCGATATGCTTTTGAAGAATTACCGTCTAACCCAGAAGTGGAAGTGGAAGAAATGAGCCTAGATGGCGGTAAGGTACGACTAAGAACTGCCAAGGGAAAAGCCTTAATTTGGCGTGATTATAAAGCAGTGAGTTTTCATCAACTGGGGGTAGCGGCTTTTTTTCAAGATAACTCAGCTTTATTAGATTTGGTTAATTCTCAAGTTTTGGCCAAGCCTTTAATTTGTTTAGGAGATGGACATGATGGTATCTGGAATTTATTTCGTGAGATCGGAGAGAAACAGGAAAGAATTGAAATATTGGATTGGTATCATTTAATCGAAAACCTCTATAAAGTTGGCGGGTCATTCCAGCGAATTGAGGAGGTAAAATGTTTTCTATGGAAGGGGGACGTGGACGCCGCTATCTCTTGTTGTGAAGGATGGTCAGAGCCGCAAGTTGAGAATTTTATTACTTATTTAAACAAGCATAAACATCGAATTGTCAATTATGGTTATTTGCAGGCAGAGGGGATTTCCATTGGCTCTGGCTCCGTCGAATCAAAAATTAAACAAATTGCTCATCGTCTTAAAATTACTGGTGCAAGTTGGCAATCTTGTAATGTACCGCAAGTCCTTCGTCATCGCTGTGCTTATCTAAATGGTTGCCTTTTTTAACTTTTTTATTGATCTCATTAAGCATTTCTACTTATTGCAAAGGTGAGATGCTCCCG
>NZ_JADBTF010000376.1:0-3900 GCF_020246295.1 Microcystis sp. M090S1
ATTTAGGGCTTGCTGAATAAATGTGAAATGTAGGCAAGGTAAGGGTTTTGTGGCTTTACGAGCGAAACAGGTGCAAGATTTTGAGAGAATCGTGCTTCAAAACCTTCAGTCTTCATCCGCCCGCGTCCTGTAGGGGCGAAGCATTCGGACAATAACCTATCGGTGAAACCGTAGATTTTCTATCCGAATGCTTCGCCCGTACTTTTTCAGCAAACCCCATTTAGCCACCACTAACGGGGGGAATCAAAACTATCTCATCGCCATTTTCGAGGATTTTCTCTCCCGAAACAAATTGAAGATTAACTCCAAAACGAGTAACATCGCGCCATCTTTCTAATTGAGGATAGGGGGCTATAATATAGTTTAACACTTCTGTAACGGAAGTGTGGGCAGGAAATTCGAGGTTTAATTGTGAAGTTTGATAGACTTCTTGATAAATAGCAAATAGTTTGACTGTGATCGTAATCTTTTCCATCTTTACATCAATATTTTTCCTAGGATAATAACATTAATTGAGAACCCTGTTCGGTTTTGCGGACTTCGATGCGATGTTGAAAAGCTTCTTTAAATTGGGGCATATGGGTGACAGTCAAAATACAGGCAAAATCGGCGGATATAGCGTTAATTGCCGCAATTAAGCGCTCGCATCCTTCCGCATCCTGAGTTCCGAATCCTTCGTCAACAATGAGCATTTGTAGGGCTGTTCCGGCTCTTTGTGCCAATAATCTCGCTAAAGCTAATCGAATCGAGAAATTAATCCGAAAAGCTTCTCCTCCTGAATAGGTTTCGTAGGGACGAGAGCCGCGGGTATCGCCAATAATAATATCTAAAGTATCGATTAACTTTTGTCGCTGTTTCTTCGTACCTTTACCGCTTTTTTGGGTTAAAAACTGCACATGAAATTGATTACCAGTTAAGCGAGCTAAGATATAATTAGTTTGGGCTTCTAACTCAGGTAAAACATTCTCAATCATCAGAGTTTGTAAACCATTTTTACCGAAAGCTATGGCTAACTCTTTATAAACTGTATATTGTTTTTTAACTTTAGCTAAATCGCCCTCTTTTTCTGTCAGTTGTTTACCTAAAGTTTCTAGTTGATGTAATTTCTCCTCAACCCGACCTTTTTGGGAGAGCAATCCATCAATTATCTGTCTTCGCTGTTGAATATTGGTCGATAATGCGGCTATTTCTTGGCGATAGTCAGTCAAAGTACCAATCTTTTGACTAATATTTGCTAACTCCTGATTCAGCTTCTGGCGATCCTGATTTCGCAGCTGTAATCTTTGCTCAATCTCAGCGATTTTAGCGGCTATTTCTGGATAATTTTTTTCTGCTTGTTGCCAGTCTTGATACTGTAATCTTACCCCCTGTAATTGTCGGATAAGATTTTGAATATTCTGATGTTCACTGCGATCATAATTTAAGTTTTGAATAAACTTTTCTAAGCGTTTAATTTCCTGTTTAAGTGGGGAGTTTTGACCTAGTTCTTGCTTCTCTTGTTCTAGTCTAGCTAATTGATTAATTAAATTAGGTTTCTCGGCCTTTATATTAGCTAAACGACGGTTTGCTTGCTTAATTTCTGATTCTTGAATTTCTGCCCAACGCCATCTTTTTTCTTCTCCTCTGACTAAAGCATGACTTTGTTCATCATAGTTTAAAAAGGCGATTTCTTGATTGACAATTTGTAATTCTTGCTGTAATTCTAGGGCATAATTGCCACTGCTTAAAAGTGCTTCTAACTCGACAAGTATCTCCTCGGTTTTCTCTAGTTCTATTTCCTTTTCTTCAATAGTTTCTAACTTGACTTCCAACTGCACATATTTTTGTTGTAGATTCGATCTTGCTGGCAATTCTTGTTTAATTTGGGCTAATTCCTTCCCTAAACGTTTTAAATCTCGATCGCAGTCTGCCATCTGTTCCTGTAGGGACCAGATTTGCTCTTGAATTTGTTCTTGATGTTGATGGGTTTTCCTGATTACCTGATGACGGTGATGACTGTCTAAATTCTGTTCACACAGAGGACAAACCGAATCGGGAATATTTAATTTTTCCAATTTATCAGTTAACTCTAAAAGTTGTTCTTCATATCTTTTCTGTTGCTCCAATAAACTTTTTTTATCCACTTGTTTAAGAGTTTCCTTTTCTTCAACTCGTTCACAATAGGTTTGTTTTTTATCCAGTTCCTTAATCCGTTTGGCTAAATTGAGAGCTTCCTCTCTTAGTAGAGGAATACGAGCGATTTCTGTCTCTAATTGTTGCCGATTTCTTTGCAGTTGTTCCCAACGAGCATTGATCTTAGCTTTTTCCCGTTCCAACTGCATATTTAAATCAGCTTTTCGGCTATTTAAAGGAGCATATTTTAAAGCTAATCTATCCAATTCCTGAAGACGTTGACGATGATAATTTAATTTCTCTAATCCTGCTTGAGTATCCCCCGCTTGCTCGATAATTTTTTGAGTTTCTTGTTCCTGTCTTCCCAATTCTTCTAAACGAGCGCTCGTTTGTTGGATAGGAAGGGTAAATTCGTTAATTTTTTGCTGTAATTTCTGTTCTAATTGTTGTTTATCATACTGGGCCTGTTGCCAAGCTTGCAATTGACTTGACAAACTTGCCTCTTTCTTGTCTAAATTGATTAGGCGCTCGTGTGCGGTAATAATCTCATTTTTGCGATGAAAAATAGTCTTTATTTGATTTAATTGATTGTCTAGACTAACTTTTTCCCGGTCTAATCTCTCGATTTCTGCTAATAAAGCTCGCTCCTGTTCTCTTTGCCACTGCAGCTGTTTTTCCCAATTCTGACGCTGATTTTCTTCCCCCTGTAGTTGCTGTAAACGCCGATTATTTACCTCTTGTTCTTGATTAATTTGGTCAATTTGGGTGCTTAACTCTTGCAGCTGTTCCCGATAAGAATTTTTCTCCTGAAGACGGAGTTTGATAGTTTCTACTTGCTGCTCGATCTGGAGGGACTGTCCATCAAATTGTTTCGATATATCCTTGGCTTTATTTGCTAAAATTTCATAGCGATCGAGTTGCAATAATTCTGCTAAAATCTGTTTACGACCACTGGGAGGCTGTTTCATAAACTCGTCCGCTTGTCCCTGCCGTAAATAAGCAGAATTAATGAAAGTTTTATGGTCTATTTTTAGATAAGTATTAATCTGTGCTTGGGTATCTTTAATACTTTTACCCGATAAAGGACGAAAACTCTGATCATTAATCACCTGAAAATCTAAACTAGAAGCTTTCCCTCCCCGGTGACGACTACGGATAATTTTATAGATTTCTCCCCCATAACTAAACTCGAAATCTACCCGCGCATAATCGCTGCCCGCATGAATCACATCATCAGCAATCGAGGTGCGACTTTCTCCCCAAATTGCCCAAGTAATTGCTTCGAGTAAAGAGGATTTTCCCGCACCATTGGCACCACAAATACAGGCAGTATGTAATCCGCGAAAATCTAGCACTGCCTCGCGATAACTGAGAAAATTTTTCAGGGTTAATTGTAGGGGAATCATAAGCTGGGAAGTGGGGAAGTGGGGAAGTGGGGAAGTGGGGAAGTGGGGAAGTGGGGAGAATACAGTACAACTTAGAAATTAATCAGAGGATAAAAAACCGAGGACAAGATAGCTTCAGCGCAATACCTCTGGGTGAATCTATTCGGTATCAATAACTCTCTCCTACAATAACCTCTAATCAAAGCTTAACTGAAATCAAGCCGGGAGCAAATGCGCTTTTTTGGTTCTCCGCAATTCTCCTCACCATCATCATCGGAAATTTTGGGTCTGAAACCCCGTCGTTCTACGACGGCTTTACTGTTAAATATTAGCACATTTACGAAATATATGCTAGTGTGAAAGGACATGGAAAAAGCCTATTCGTTTCGATTTTACCCCACAC
>NZ_JADBTF010000377.1:0-5288 GCF_020246295.1 Microcystis sp. M090S1
GGAAGTTAGATCAATATCGGTTTTGACATACTCAAAGTAAATATCAGTAATTGGATAGATTTTGGTTAGTTCGGAAACGACTCGAAGTTCAAGTTGACGATTAGCTCTGATTGAGGGAGCTAATTTTCCTGTTCTTCTATTTGAGAATCGTTTTTGTCGATGCGCTCTTAGATTAAAAGAAAGTTGGCGGTTAATCCGTCTTCCTCTACGTCCTTTTCGCATTAAGCACCGATTGTCCATGCGCTCTTTTACTCGTTTAAAAGGAAGTTCTAAGTGAGCCTTCCAAAGAGTAAAAAGAGAGGATTGAACGCCAATTCCAGAGAATAATTTACCCGGGTCAATACCAATGGCAATCGGTTGGGTTTTGCTATCGGAAGGTTCATCGATTAGCTGGACATAGAAAATATCTAAGTCGTTGAATTTACCGATAGCTTTTCCTTCCTTAATCCACCGTCTGGCCCGACTGGGTTTGGTGGGCATCAACGGTTTTCCGTCTTTTGAGATAACAGGAACTCTTGCCATGGAGATAATCCTTAAGAGTAAAGTTAAATTCCCTTACCGCAACACAATCAAGATGTCTTGTCTAACAACGCTTTACCAATAAAGCTGAGAGGGAATCCGAACTAGGGAAGTATTCGGAGGTCTGTGCCAGATTGTGTCTCAATGCGGTAGTCTCTACTTGCGTCGCCTAAATTGGTTTAGGCAAGCCCCGTCGCTTTTAGGGCGGGGTTAGTGACCGAAATTTCTGCTGCTAACACAATATTTATTATCCTGCGATCGATTACATCATACGATCCTGACGTTCAATTTTTCGCCAAAGTCTCAAGAGGGCTATCCCCGGAAGCAGGGAAATCGCCATCGGCACTAAAGTTAACCAACCAAAATCACTGATAAATAGAAGCGTCGCTGAGATAAGCAAAGCACTGATCAGTAAAGTATAGTTGGTTCCCATTTGAATCATACCCAATCGCCGTAAAAGTCGATCGGACTCGCTCGAACGTACCCGGACACGGATATCACCCCGTTCTAATTTTTCGATCGTATCATCGATGCGTCGGGGTAAACTCAGGGCGGTGCTGCTCACTTGGGCCGCTTGCCGTCCTAACTCATCGAGGATATTACTGCCATTATTTCCTGTCATATCATGTACTAATTGCAGGGCAAAAGGTTGGGCTACTTCCATAAAGTTAAATTCGGGATCGAGTCCTTTGCCTACCCCTTCCAGGGTAGAAAATGCCCGCATGACGAAGGTAAAGGTAGCGGGAAAGCGAAAAGGTTGATCGTAGGCGATGTCATAGAGATCATCGCTGATAGCGGCCACGGATTGCTCCTCAAAGGGTTTATCCATGAAGTTATCGAGCATATACTGGATCGAGCGCCGCACTGATCCCATATCACCATTAGCAGCTAATGCTCCTAAATCTACCAGAGAAGTGACCACGCGATCGGCATCTTTTTGGGCAATTCCCAAGAGAGTCTGCATTAATTTTTCGCGCACGTTGGTTTTAATTTGTCCCATCATGCCGAAATCGTAGAAAATTAAGGAGCCATCACTATCAACGGCGATATTGCCAGGGTGAGGATCCGCGTGAAAAAAGCCGTTATTGAGCAGTTGAATTAGATAGGCTTTTGCCCCCAGTTTAGCCAACAATTTGCGATCGAGTCCTGCCGCTTCTAGGGCCTCATAATGACTGATTTTGATGCCGGGGAGGTATTCTAGGGTTAAAACCCGGGGAGAGGTGTAGCGCCAATAGACTTTCGGTACTTTGACCCAATCTTCCCCGCGAAAATTACGGCGAAAAGTGTCGGCGTTACGACCTTCGTTGAGATAATCGGTTTCTTCCCAGAGAATTTTACAGCATTCTTCATAAATACCCGTCCAATCGCGACCTTTACCCCATTTAGGATGATTTTGGAAGTATTGGGCGATTTTTTTCAGGATGGCCAGATCGATACTAAATAATTTTTTCAATCCGGGCCGTTGGACTTTGACCACCACATCTTCCCCGGTGTTCAGTTGGGCCCGGTGAACTTGCCCTAAACTAGCGGCTGCTAGGGGGATGGGATCGAAGCTTTTAAAGAGTTTATGCAGGGGTTTACCGAGGGATACCTCGATAATTTTGCTGGCCTGTTCGTAGGTAAATGCGGGAACCTGATCCTGTAGTTTCGAGAGTTCTTCCACATATTCGAGGGGAAAAAGATCGGCGCGAGTGGAGAACAGTTGACCGACTTTAATAAAAGTCGGTCCCAATTCTAGCATGGTTTCCCGAATCCAAGCGGCCTGTTTTCTGCGTCTGCCGGCGAGTTTTTCTTGGCTATAGCCGCCGTTATAGCTCCATTTTTTACCGTTGAGCCAGAATTGATAAAGTACAGTCAGAACGAATCGCCAAATATCTAGACGACGACGATTGATGGAATAGCTTTCTCGATTCCAACGATAGCTATTTTTGGCGACTTCGAGGGCCGGCATTGCTGGGTTTAACTCTGGGGTAACGGGGACGGGTAGAAAGGCTGACACGCAATTTTTGGGGCTTTAAAGCGACTAAAAGAGGGTTTTGGGTTAATTCTGGTAGTTTTTTAGTTCCGAGCGCAATTGGGCGATTTCGGCGCGCATTTCGTCGATGTTTTCCTGCACATCGGCACTGGAGGAACCACCGGACTCTGTACCAGTATATACTCCCTTTTCCATGGCTTGATCGGCTCTCATTTGCACTTCTTCGACGAATTGCCGCAGGTTTTCCCGTTGTTCGGCATCAAATTTGCCTAATTCGCTTAAAGCGTTGGTAAACGCATCTTCTAGCTGTTCACCGATCACTTCAGCGATCGCTCGTCCGAGGAAAAAGGCGTGAATAACGGGGTTAGTCATAATCTTAAATGGATGTTTTCGCTTCGGGGTTTGTGGACGGGAAAGGCGATAATAGATTCCCTAACTACTAGGTTAGGCGACAGAACCAGAAAAGGCAAATCGTTTTTCTGAAAACGGAGGTGAGACGGGGAGGTTAATCGACAAAATTAGGGGAAAGAAAGGGCGCTAAGGGAGCAGAATCCGGTCCGATCGCATCGAGAATTATCGCTGAAATCAACCCGATTAGCGAAATAATAGTGTCAACAACAATATCAGCCTCCTGGAGAGTTAAGATGCTCAGAAAACGTTTATTAATCCCCTTAATCTTATCCCTAGTCACTTTTGGTCTAGTGGTGGCCTGTAATTCCGGCACTCCCACCGGTCAAACTAACCCCAGTCCCGCAGAAAACGCCGCCACTGGTGCTATTCCCATCGGTGCAGCTTTGGCTCAAACCAGCAATCTCGCCCTATTGGGACAGGAACAGGTGATCGGTGTCAAGATGGCTGAAACATATTTTAATAAAAAGGGCGGAGTCAATGGAACACCGATTAAAGTTATTATCCAGGATGTGGCCGGGGATGAACAGGGAGCGATCAACGCCATCAATACCCTCATCACCCAAGATAAAGTGGTGGGTATTCTTGGTCCGTCCCTGTCCCAACAAGCTTTTGCCGCTAGTCCGATCGCCGATCGAGCCAAAGTTCCCATTCTCGGCCCGTCTAACACCGCTAAAGGTATCCCCCAGATCGGTGAATATGTGGGCAGGGTGTCCGCTCCTGTGGCTGTGGTCGCTCCCAATGCGGTTAAAACCGCTTTAAAAATCGATCCCAAGATTAAAAAAGTGGCTGTCTTTTTTGCCCAAAATGATGCTTTTAGTAAATCGGAAACGGAAACTTTTCAAGAAACCCTGAAGAGTTTAAATCTTGATATTGTCACCGTGCAGAAATTCCAAACCACCGATACAGATTTTCAAAACCAAGCCACCGCCGCTATCAATATTAAACCGGATTTAGTGGTTATTTCTGGTTTGGTTGCTGACGGGGGCAATTTGGTCAAACAGTTGCGACAATTAGGCTATCAGGGATTAATTATTGGTGGCAATGGTTTAAATACTTCTAATATTTTCCCTGTTTGTCAAGCTCAATGTGATGGCATTATCATTGCTCAAGCTTATAACCCGGAATTAGATAGTCCTATTAATCGGGATTTTGTCGCCGCTTATACAGCAGAAAATAAAAAAGCACCGCCCCAATTTACCGCTCAAGCTTTTACGGGAATTCAAGTTTTTGTCGAGGCCTTAAAACGGGTAGATGATAAAAATAAACTCAGTACACTTTCCCTCGAACAAATTCGCCAACAATTAAATCAGGAAATTTTAGCGGGTAAGTATGTCACTGTCTTGGGAGATATTGCTTTTACTCCCGAAGGAGAAATCATTCAGGATAAATTCTCCGTGGCACAAATTAAAATGGATGCCGATGGTAAAAATGGTAAATTTACTTTTGTGAAAAATTAATAAGTAAGTGGTTCTTCTCGTTTCTACCTCGTTGCAAGGGTCTCCCTTGCAACGCATTTCCAGAGGTTCTAGCTCTTGTGTAATACTAAATCCTGTTTAAAGTGTTCAAGAGTGTTAAAGTCGAGTCCAAAATCAACATAATCCTGTTTTGACTTGCAATGTTCTATTCAATTAATTTATCTAGGGATAGGACAGTATTCGATGGTGGTGTTGGACAAGAATAAAAGAAAAATGTAGGTTGGTTTTCCCTTTCTTCAGAAATTCTTCTTAAGTTTTCGTGTTCCCTAATTCTTGCTCTAAGCTAGTTCTGGAATTTCTGGCGATTATTAGTAGTGAAATTTACAGAAAATAATAACAATTTCTTGATCAGACACGCTATAAACTAGGCGGTGTTCTTTTGTAATGCGTCGTGACCATAATCCTGATAGTTCATGTTTTAATGCTTCTGGTTTTCCTAATCCAGAAAAAGGCTCTCTTTGAACATCTTTAATAAGGCTGACAATTTTAGCGTCAACTTTTTTGTCTGCGAGCGCCCATTGGTTAAACTCATCAAAACTTCGGGTTAGAAAGGCGACTTTCCTGATCAGTTAGCAGCATCTACATAAATATAACTATCAGGATTTTTCAGAGATTCTCTTGCCTCTTGGAGATGTTGACGGTTAGCTTCTGTGGAAAGCAGATAGTCCGTTTCATCCATTTCAGCAGCTTCTTTAATCAATAAAATTGCTTCGACAACTGGGTTCTTCGTTACTTGGTGTGGTTCGATCAGGGGGCAGAAATCGGCTAAATCCTTATCTGGCAAGAGACTTAATTGATTAGCTCGTTCTAGATTGAAAACAATTGGCAAAAATCGAAGCAATGTCTTTCTATATAAGGGTTTCACCCCTTATAACTCCCGTCCATTGCATAACACAAACCGAAGAACC
>NZ_JADBTF010000378.1:0-8795 GCF_020246295.1 Microcystis sp. M090S1
GACACACTACGAATGACTAAGCTTTCAGGCTTTTAAGTAAGTTTGAGTAAGTTTAGTTGAGCGGTTTCTCCAAACGCAATGTTTTAGATCTGGTACAAAAAGAAGATTAACACAAATTGTATAGTGCGATGCCGAAGGCACTGCGTAGCAGTACGCCGATCTTGTCGGTTGGGTTGAGGCAACGAAACGCAACACTACCTTTTCCTATCTTTCACTTAATCGGACAACGCAAAGGCATCGGTATCGCCGCCGCCGAACCCCTCTATGTGGTCAAACTCGATCCCGTCATGAATCGGGTTATCGTTGGTAATCGCGCCAGTGCCGTTAGTGCCGATTGTCTTGTCGGACGGATGAACTGGGTTTCTATTGCTGAACCCACCACTCCTATACGCGCGCAAGTACAGGTCCGTTATCGTTCTCCGGCCGTTCCCGTCAATGTTATCCCCCTAGAAAATGAGCAAGTGAAGCTGGTTTTTGATCAACCACAATTTAGCATCACCCCGGGCCAAGCAGCCGTGATTTATGAAGGGGAGATTGTCCTCGGTGGGGGGATTATTTCAGGAGCCACCCCATAGGGAGAGCCACCAATTCACAGAATAACCTGATTATGGTTCTGGGGTCATTCTGCCAATTAGGGACTCTCCCCGGCAGGTTGAGCTAAAAATTAACGACGGGGTACAGAAGCCTCGATGTTAATATTCATAGCGGAGACTCTTGGTACAGGATTGCCTTTGGCGCTACCGAGACCCCGGGCCATAGCCAAGAAGCTGGAAGGATCGCCGGCTTTGGGTTTTTGCTCTTGGGGAACATAGCGACGGACAGCATTCTGCCAAACGATTTGGGGGAAGCCCAAAATACCACGATAGTAGCCATCGTAGCGAGGCGAGGTGATGTTGAATGGACGTTCACCGATGTCGCGGCTGGCCAGGGTGCGACGACGTTGGTAGGGAACGGTATCATAACCAAAGCTTTGCAGATACTCGTCACTGTTGAGAAGTTGATCGACAAAACCTTGAATACCTTTGGTGGCAACGACAATCGACCAAGCAATTTTTTCTCTTTCGCTATAGACATCGCGACCGAGAACTCTTTGTACTACCTGTTCGACAAAGCGATAGTTGCTGTTTTTCTCGTAGAAGCTGTTATAGAAGGTTTTCGATAACAGTAAACCACGAATGAAATCCCGCACGGATAATTGTCCATTGCGTAATTGGGATTCGAGGAAGGGTTCCCGATCCCATTTAAAGGCATGGAAGAAAATCTGACGGTAAGCGGCTTCGATTAAATCGTCCAGGTCGGTAGGGGAGAGGACATTTTCCGTCGTGTAAACTCTCGGTTTTTCGTCTCCACCGACATCATAACCAGCTACCCGCACGTTTTGGGACTTGGGGGCGTAATTTAAAAGAGGAATGGCCAAGGGTAAACCTCCGTATCCTTAGAAATGCTTAAAAAACTTTCCTCCTAATGATAAGGGAGTAAGTGCCAACTAGAAAAGAAATATTAAAAATTCTTACAATTGTTAAGAAAACTTGCTTACCATCCGGGGAGTGGGGAGCGCCGGAGCAGGGAGAGGGGAGAAAAAAGCTGATAACTGATAACTGATAACTGATAACTGAATTTACCAGCCACTAATCGAATAGGATGAAGGTTCGGGGGAATCACCAGAGACTGACTCCGATGACTGATTGCGGGATTCAGCACAGAAAGTGGCCGTATTAAAACCGCCAAAACGTTGAACTGTGCTAGTGCGGAGACGTAAATCGGCATCGGCAAACCAAAAACGCTCGATCGAGGTCATTGTTTCGTATTCTGTAATTAAGACTAAACCTTCCTGTTCATCAATGTGATAACGGCCCGCCACGGGAACGATTTCCGCATAACCTCGCTCCCGCAGGAGAACACCAGCTTGGGGATTATCTTCGTCGGGAATTAGCGCAAAAACGGTGGTTCCTTGATGATTTTCGTCTTCTTTGTCCCACTGCATCGAACCATCCCAACTGACAAACGCACCCCCCACAGCCTTGGCGGGATC
Organism: Microcystis sp. M090S1; assembly: GCF_020246295.1. Taxonomy (NCBI): domain Bacteria; kingdom Bacillati; phylum Cyanobacteriota; class Cyanophyceae; order Chroococcales; family Microcystaceae; genus Microcystis; species Microcystis sp. M090S1. The sequence goes on from NZ_JADBTF010000378.1 coordinate 2,033, forward strand.
GACTTCGTGCATTTCACAGATAGCGATAATTTTCGGGTTATCGGCGCTTAAAGCTTCCACATAAATCTCGGAATCGCCAGTTTCTGAGCGTCGAAAGGGTAAATGATGGGTGGTGCGCTGAGATTTCCACTGTCCCGCACTTTTCTGAAAAAAGGTCATCCCGTCCATAGTTTTTATCCTCTATTTTTTCCATCTATTTTAACGCCATGGCGGTTTTCTGTAACCCTTGTCCCCCTCTCTCTCTCATTCATCCCCAAAATAATCATGATCGATTCTCTTGATTTCATAGATTTCTTTTGTCGATACACCTAAATTATAATCGATCATCAATTGACCTAATTCTTCCCCATCAATCAGCACTATTTTTATCTCATTTCTGGGGGCATATTCTAAAGCCTCTTTGGTAAAATAGGAAGTAGTGATAAAAATACCTTTTTTGGCTCCTTGTCCCGCTAATGCCCCGACAAATTTCTGGATTTCTGGACGACCAACGGCATTATTATCAGCCCATCTTTTGGCTTGAATATAGATTATATCTAAACCGAGTCTATCTTCTTTTATTATCCCATCAATGCCTTGATCACCGCTCTTACCCACCGCTTTACCTGCATCTCTAATCGAGCCACCATAACCCATTTTTACCAGTAATTCTACTACTAATTTTTCAAAATCATCTGGGGATAATTTTCGCAGAATAGAGAGTAAGTCTGTCGCTAATGCTTGACGAATTTCTTGATAGGAGTTTGCTAGTAATTCCTCGGGATTTTGTTCTTGATCAGAAGCTAATAAATTGCTTTCAAGAGTAATAGTTTCATTTTGCTTATTGACTCGATTGAATTCTTGAAATTCGGGAAACTGTCTCAGAAATTTTGTATCAATTCGAGCAGGATTTTGAGATAAGATTTCTTTTCCTTTCTCAGAAATTACAAAAGTTGCTCTTTGGGGTGACTCAATTAATCCCGCTTTCTTTAAATAGGTTTTTGCCCAACCGACTCGATTAGCAAAAATTTCTTGTTGTCCACTGGGAACCATTTCTTTTCTTTCCGCTTCCGTGACTTGAAACTCTCTGACCAAGGCTTCAAAAATTTCTCGATATTTATAAAATTTGCCATCTGCAAGTATTTTTAATAGCGGCAACATAATCGATTGAAAATCTGGAATAGGCATAGTTCAGATGAAAAGCGGGGGCAGTCATTCCGATTATACAGCAACAAGCTCCAAGAATTTAGATAGATAATAATACACATAAAATTATGAATAATCGAGAGGCATTCCTAAAGAATTTGAGAGAGAAATTATCGCCATTGATAATCGTCTTGATACTCCAAAATAAGCTGTTGACTATCTAAATTACTTGTTAAGACTGTCTATGAGCGCCAGAGCTGCGGAGCAGGGAGAGCTTTTTTTGTGATAGCTAAAAAACCCCCTATCCCTGCTATTCATACAAAATCTCATCAAAACAAGCTTCTCCCACACTCGCTAAAGTCCTAGCGGCAGCTTTATCGGTTTTCGACTTCTGCACGAGGGTGCGGAATTGCTGTAGATTGTAACGAGCTTGGAATTTTTTAATCGTGCAGTCGCATAGATCTTTGGCCACATCAGCAGCTAATCCCTCCGCGCGCGCTCTTTGTAAACATTCTTGACGATAACTGTCGAAAGTCGTGGCAGGATTAGAACTTTGGCTAAGGTAAACGGCATTATTAGCCTGTACTGGCAAGGATAAAGCCAATAAACCGATAAAAGTTAGTAAATATCTTTTATTTATCATCATAATCGCTTTTTTAAGCCTGAAATCCCCCACTAGATTAGAGAACCGCTGCATAAATTATAGATCGATCGCTCAACTCTTGGGTTCCACTCTTGGCAAACTGTCATCTGTTATGCTAGGATAAGTAGTGCTTGATCGGCGCCATCGCCAAGTGGTAAGGCAGAGGTCTGCAAAACCTTTACCCCCAGTTCGAATCTGGGTGGCGCCTTGGCAAATATCGGTAGTCTTTCTTGTATTGCCTTGTCTAAATTAAGGTTTACCAAGGTTTTACTTGATAGGCTGCCACTAGATAACGAAAAATATACTCAACTATCTCTAAATAATTCTCGGTAGTTTCTAGAGACTCACCCCACACCGTCACGCCATGGTAAGAAATCAGTAAAGCGGGAATTTCCGGGGGGAAAGTTGAGAATCTACTTTCTATTTCTGCGGCAATTTTCGGCACATCGAGATAGTTAGCAAAAACCGGCATAAATACTTGAGGATTTTCTACCCAAATACCTAAACCTTTCAACATTTCTAAGGGAGGTAACGATAACTTGTCCTCGCGAGCAAAACGGGAAACTAAATTCGCTTCCACTGAGTGGACATGATAACAAGCTTGCGCTTGGGGAAAGAGACAATAAATCACCTGATGAATGCTAGTTTCGGCCGAAGGACGATTATCTCGATGAGCTAATTCTCTGACTTTTCCCGTCAGATCCACGCGCACAAAATCCTGTTCTGTGAGTTTACCTTTACTTTTGCCACTGGCAGTAATCCAAAAACTATGATCATCAACTTTAGCGGATAAATTACCCGCCGTGCCAAGCATCCAACCCAGTTGATAAAATCTTCGGGCAGCTGCCACTAGAGATAGACGAGGATCGCTCATGGTTTTTAGAGATATGGTGGATAGGGACTGACTATTATAACAATCGGAGGACCCACTCCCCAGCAGATTTGGTGAGGATGTCAGTCCGGATAATCTCGATTAAAACTAAACCCATGGCAGAATAGAGTCAGCAACCAGTGAGTCAAAAAGAAGATTTAACCGTGGAAATGTGTTGGGAATGTGTTAGGTTAAAGATAATTGCAGCTTTGATGAATCGAGGGTTGAGCCGTGAATAACAACTTTTTCCGCAGCTATTCTGTCAATGATTCTGGTTTGGGTTGTTTCTTATCTTTGATTTTAGTCGGATTGTTGTTAGGCTCGATCGGACTGGGTTGGTTAGTCAATAGTTTTTTAATTCTCGTGGCATTCCTGATATTTTCCCCTGTCATTGCTTGGGGGATTTTTCGCTGGTGGTTACGACGCAATTTAGTTGAAGATAGCTGTCCCGTCTGTAGCTACGAATTTACGGGTTTTAATCGCATGGAATGCCAATGTCCTAACTGTGGTGAACCGTTAAAAGTGGCAGGGGGTAAGTTTATTATTCTCACCCCTCCCGGTACGATCGATGTACAAGCGATCGAAGTACCTACCGGACAGTTGGAAGATTAGGGTCAAACCATTACCATCTAGGCACGCGCACCAAACTGAAAGCGGGGGATCTGAATTTTAACAATAACAGCAGTCCCAACAGGTGAATTGACCAATGAGCGAGAATTAAGCCCCAAATAATTGCGAAAATTAAACTACTAACGGCAAGAGCTTTAAAAATATCATTATCGGTCTTTTGATACCAGAGAAGACTAAGGAAGGAAAGCAGTAGGAGTAGAAGCGGAAAAAGTGGGGAGAACATGGGGATCACCATTGGGTGAGGGGACTGTCTTCACATCCATAGCCTATCATTTTCCCTTTACGGCTACGGGTAGCAGATGTTACATACCCCCCTATTTGTCATAAATCTTTAGAATCAAATTAAAAAGTTTACAAGCCAATCTTTTAGTATAAAGGTGGCGCGACAATCATCCTCATTGTAACGCAAAATAGCCGCCAATAAAGTCCGATCTCCTGTTTTTAACCACTGGTCATACCACCAAACGCATTGATCCCCGCTTACTCCTCGATCGCGCCATTGAAAGCCAATCCAGTTAGCGAGGGATTTTAAAGAATAACTTTCCACGGGAAAAGTTACCGAATTAACTACATGATAGTGCAGATCAAAACAGCGAGAAACTAACTGATTAATCAAAGAAGAAGGAGTTTTATAAAGATAACCCAATCGCTTAATTGTTTCCACTTCGTACTCAGAAAAGTGAAAAATTGGTGCTTGATAATCCTGCATGACTAAGGTTAAAAATTCCTGCCATATCCTGCCTTCATCTTCCGGCTTTTCTGCCAAAAAGGGATAAAACTGCTGGGTATTAACTCGATAATCAACCCGTAAAATCCCCAAAAGATAATCTAAATTCTGTTCTGGTTCCGCTTCGATGTCAAAATAAAATTCAATCTCGGCCTTCGGTAGGGGAGACAAATAAGCAGTTTTCCCGTTGCTTTTGCGAAAGGCCCGATTTTCAATAATTGCTTGGGCCTGTAACTGTAACTGATTAGCCACCTCTACCCCCATCCCCTCCCCCATGCGGGTAGGAGAGGTAAGCGCAAGGGATTCCATGGTGGAAACCCCCAAAGACTGTAAAAATTGGTAACGACTAGGAGTCACCCCCGGGACTAAAGAAAGATGTTGACTCGCTTGAGCAATACCATAACAGTGACTATACCAATGACATAAACTGCAACGCTGACGCGAGATAAAAACTTCTGGTTCTTGGCGATTAATCACCATTGCGCCGAACTTTTTGATTATTTCCTCTAGTTTAGTTAACCAGAGATTCAATTCCACTCGATAGCGATTATGACGACGTAGGACAATTTCTGCGTAATTGGGAAAAACTCCCTGCATACTGGCCAATAAATAGGCGTAAAAAGTAGCCAGCATCTTATATTCAGGCTTAGGACGGCGACCGAGTTGAATATTGAGGGGATAATAAACCCAATCGCCAAATTTCGACTCTCCTGCCTGTTTAATTAATAAATGCGGGGAACCGGTTAAAGAGACGGGATAGCCAGATTGTAAAAGGACTCCGTGATAAATACAGGATACCCCCCGACCCATCAAAGCTTCCGTTTCCCTAGCGGCAGCCAAAATATCAGTGCTGGGGGTAGTCAGGGAACAATAATCGGGATAGGAGTCTTGCAGGACTTTTTTAACGTGACTTTGACTCTCTTGGCGCAATTTAAGCAAAAAATCTCGCTCAGGGTCTTTTTCTTGGCTATTGCCGTAGAGATTTAAAAATGCACGGCGTTGACAACGTTGGTAGTCTAGAAGTAGATCATCGGTCAGTAGCATTCTATACAAGGAGAAAAGTTAAGCTTTCCTGGACCAGTGAAGTAAAGTAAAAAATAATAAACTTAAAAAAAGAAAACATTCCCAAGTATGTTTCCTCTACTCTAATACTATTGTGACAATTGCGACTTAATCCGTCGATAGAATTCAGCCGTCGGTCGTCGGTCGTCAGGAAGTGGGGAAGTGGGGAAATGGGGAAATGGGGAATTCAACTAAAACCCTAAAACCCCAAAACCCAACACCTTCTAACTGATAACTGATAACTGATAACTGATAACTGATAACTGACCCCCCATCTCCTCGCTTATGCAGAATTTAGACGAAAATAGCCTCGATTACGCCGTTAGTAAACCGGATTTAGCCGAACAAAGACAGGAATTTCGGGGACTTAGCAATAAAGTTTACTTTAATTTCGGTGGTCAGGGAACCTTGCCCAAGGCGGGATTAGAGGCGATTATCGATGCCCATAATTTTCTCCAACAAAAGGGGCCTTTTTCAGGACGGGTAAACGATTGGATTACCGGAAAAACGGAACTTCTCAGGCAAGAAATGGCTCAGGAGTTGGGAATCAGCCCCAGCACCCTCTCTATCACCGAGGATGTCACTGTAGGCTGTAATATCGCCCTCTGGGGAGTTGATTGGCAAGCGGGGGAACATATTTTACTAACCGATTGTGAACACCCCGGAATTATCGCCACGGTTCAAGAAATTGCCCGTCGTTATCATCTGGAAATCTCCACTTGTCCTATTCGGGAAACTTTAAACGGCGGCAACCCGATAGAAGTCATTTCCGCTCATCTACGTCCAAAAACTAGGGTTTTGGTGGTTAGTCACGTTTTGTGGAATACTGGACAGGTTTTACCCCTCAAGGAAATCTCGCAACTTTGTCATGATAATTCTGTCACCGAAAAACCCGTTTTAGTGGTGGTGGATGCTGCCCAATCCGTGGGTTGTTTGCCCTTGGATTTAAGCGCTACTGCCGCCGATTGTTATGCTTTTACGGGTCATAAATGGTGGTGTGGACCAGCTGGTGTGGGAGGATTGTATATTCGTCCCGAAATTTTCCCTAGTTTACAGCCCACTTTTATCGGTTGGCGCGGCATTGAAACAGATAATCGAGGACAGCCTATCGGTTGGAAACCGGATGCCAGACGCTTTGAAGTGGCCACTTCTGCCTATCCCCAATTTGAGGGTTTAAGGGCAACTATTGCGGTACATAACGCCTGGGGTGATGGGGGACAAAGATACGAAAAGATTTGTCAATTAGCGGCTTATCTCTGGGAAGAATTAAAGACGATTAAAGGGGTAAAATGTTTAAAAAATTCTCCGCCGGAATCCGGTTTAGTTTCCTTTCAAATTGACTCGGCCATCACCCCACAAAAGTTAGTGCAACAGCTAGAAAAACAAGGGTTTTTACTGCGAACTCTCCTCGACCCCCTCTGTGTGCGTGCCTGTGTTCACTATTTCACTTTGCCCTCAGAAATCGAGCAGTTAGTAGCAGCTGTCAAAAAGTTAGTTTAAAATCGGATTATAGGCGATCGACTATCGATAATGACGACCCCGCAACTTTTCGAGTGGGATGAAATTGACATCCTCACCGCCGGGGCCGGACGGTGATGACCGGCAGATCAAACAAACTTAATTGAACGACCGACCGCTGGGTTGACGCTTCACGGGATGCTGCTTCTTTAACAGAAGTCTTATGCTGTCCTCCACGCCCGTTTAA
>NZ_JADBTF010000379.1:0-7483 GCF_020246295.1 Microcystis sp. M090S1
GCGGCTGGGGTTGTCTCTTTCATCGCCGATTTCTCAACGTCAAGTGCTTACTCTATAACGATTATACTCTATTATACTCTTGTTGAGCGTTTAAGTCCCACTAATCATGTTAGTCTAAAAGATCGATTTGGAACGTCCTATCAATGTCCCCTGGTGCTGCGACAATCTCTCCCTATTAAGGATAATGGAGACATTGATAAGCGGCAATTACTCAAGGAACTCCAAGGCAAAGAAAATAACGAATTGATAGCACCCAGAACGGAAGCTGAACGTCAAGTTGCTAACATTTGGCAAAAGGTGTTAAATCTATCTCAAATTGGAATTCATGACAATTTCTTTGAACTAGGAGGACATTCTTTGCTGGCGAGTCAAGTCATCTCTCGCTTACGGGATGTTTTCTCGGTAGAATTGTCGTTGCACAGTTTATTAGAATACCCCACCGTTGCCAGTTTAACTCAAACGATTGAGGTGCTTAATGTAGCCAAAAATAGTCACAGTCTATCCAAAAGTGGTAAAGTTATGACAACAGCCTCAGAAAATTATGAAGAAGGAGAATTATGAAAATAGGTTAACTAAAATTTAAGCTTTTCAGAACCCTTTTGGGAAAAAATGTAAAAAATTGTAGCCATCACTAAAATTTATCATCCAGAATATGATATAAATAGTTTGGGTTTAAAACAGTCTTTTTGTGGAGTATATAAGCGGTTGCTACCATAGCAACTGACTTTAACAATAACCACTGACTCCCCGCCATTGATAACCTTTATTTGTGCAATAGTGTTTAGTCTTTGAGGGTATTTAAATTTATGAGAACCGTTGATTATATCTCTAACAGTAGCTCAAGTTAGAGCTACTGAACCCAGCCAAACATCACCCCCCATTCCAAAAATACCAGAACATTAATTAGGGAAAAGGATACTATTAATGAAAGTCGCAGAATTTTTATCTTACTTAAATAGTTTAGACATCAAGCTTTGGCTTGAGGAAGATAAGTTAAAATATCAAGCTCCCCAGGGAGCGATGACACCGGAAATTAAGCAAGAAATCGGCACAAGAAAACCAGAAATTCTCACTTTTTTAAGAAGCGCAACAACAACGTCTAAACCCCTTGAATCGGTCATTAATACCGTTGCCAGAACTGAAGAGTTACCTCTATCTTTTGCTCAACAGAGAATGTGGTTTCTCTATCAGATGGATCGGCAAAATCCAGCTTATAATGAAGCCCTAGCCCTCCGTTTAACGGGACGTTTAAACATTGATATTTTAGAGCAAACGATTAATGCTATTATTCAACGCCATGAGAGCTTACGGACAACCTTTCCAATGGTTGAAGGAAAACCTATTCAAAAAATTGCTCCATCTCTGAAGATTAAATTATTAGTTGTTAATTTAAAAGATCTCCCCCAAGAGCAAATTGACAAACAGATTATTAAAGAACTACAAAAACCCTTTGATTTAACTCAAGCTCCCCTATTACGATGTACTCTGTTTGATCTGGGATATGAAAATTATATTTTAGTCAACGTCTTCCATCATATTATTATCGATGGTTGGTCAAAAGGGATTTTATTTAAAGAATTATCTAAATTTTATCAAGCATTTTTATCCAATTCAACCGTAGATTTACCCGAATTAGCCATACAATATGCGGATTTTGCGGTATGGCAAAGACAATGGTTACAAGGTGAAATCTTAGAAAATCAGTTAAATTATTGGAAAAAACAATTAACGGGCGCTCCTCCTTTATTAGAACTTCCAACCGATAAACACCGTCCGGCTAATCCCAATTTTCGAGGTCATAGTATCTCGTTTCAAATTAACTCAGAACTCACCGAAAAACTGAAACTTTTGAGCCAAAAGTCGGGGGCGACTTTATTTATGACCTTACTGGCTGCTTTAAACACTTTACTCTTCCGTTATAGTGGTCAAGATGATATTTTAATCGGGACACCCACCGCCAACCGAAACCGACAAGAAATTGAACCTTTGATTGGTTTTTTTGTCAATACTTTAGTGCTGCGGAATTCCCTAGAAGGAAATCCGACTTTTTCAGGATTATTACAGCAAGCTCGCAATGTTGTTTTAGAAGCGTATGCTAATCAAGATGTCCCCTTTGAGCAAGTGGTTGATGGGTTAGAAATCGAACGAAGTTTAAGTTATAATCACTTATTTCAGGTCATGTTTGCGATGCAAAATGCCCCCCTCAATGCTTTAGAATTACCTGATTTAAAGGCTCAATATCTAGCTGGCGAAAACCAGAGAATTAAATTTGATCTCAGCTTAATTTTAGAAGAAATCGAAACCGAAAAAGGAGCTTATTTAGAAGGTTTTTGGGAATATGATAGCGACCTATTTACCCCTGAAAGAATTACCCGCATGGTAGGTCATTTACAAACTTTATTAAAGGGGATTGTAGCCAATCCTCAGCAAACCGTCGGGGAATTACCGTTACTGACTGAATCGGAAAAACAGCAATTATTAGTAGAATGGAATCAAACTCAAACGTCTTATCCTGATCATTACTGTATTCATCAGTTATTTGAAGAACAGGTTGTTAAAACCCCTCATGCTATAGCGCTCATCGATGGAGAAAAATCTTTGACCTATGAACAGTTAAATCAAAAAGCCAATCAACTCGCTTATTATTTGCAAAACTTAGGCGTTAAAACTGAGGACTTAGTAGGAATCTGTATCGAGCGTTCTGCTTTGATGATCATCGGACTTTTAGGCATTCTTAAAGCGGGGGCAGCTTATGTTCCTTTAGATCCGAACTATCCATCAGAACGTCTAGCTTATATGTTAGAAGATTCTGCCGTATCGGTGTTATTAACTCAGGAAAACTTAGTTCACACTTTACCCAACTATTTAGGAACAATATTTTGTTTAGATCAGGATGGGAAAATTCTTGATCATCATCCGCAAGATAATCCCCTCCATCCGATGACATCTGAGAATTTAGCTTATGTCATTTATACCTCTGGTTCTACCGGAAAACCAAAGGGAGTTTTAATTCAACATCAAAGTTTATTAAACCTAGTTTCTTGGCATCAAAACGCTTTTAATATTACAACAATTGATCGAGTCACTCAATTAGCTGGAATTGCCTTTGATGCTTCAGTTTGGGAAATTTGGACTTATTTAACAGCTGGGGCGTGTTTGGCGATTGTTCCCCCAGATTTGCTAACATCACCGCAACAACTGCAAGAGTGGTTAATTGCCCAAAAAATTACCGTTTCTTTCTTACCCACTCCTCTTGCAGAAACCCTAATTCCCCTAGATTGGTCTACCAATTGTCCATTAAGATTAATGTTAACCAGAGGAGATAAACTCAATGATTTTCCCCCGACCTCCATTCCCTTTACATTAGTTAACAATTATGGGCCAACTGAAAATACTGTTGTTACAACATCGGTTAAAATAAGACCAGATTTATTAACCGAAAAAGCACCACCTATTGGTCGTCCGATTAGCAATACTCAGGTCTATATTTTAGATCAATATCAACAACCTGTACCGATTGGAATTCCAGGAGAATTATACATTGGTGGTTCAGGATTAGCTAAAGGCTATCTCAACCGCCCAGAGTTAACCGATTCTAAATTTATTGCTAATCCTTTTAGTCAAAAACTCAGTGATCGCCTTTACAAAACCGGTGATTTAGTTCGTTATGGAAACGACGGACAAATTGAATTTATTGGACGTATTGATCATCAAGTTAAGATTAGAGGTTTTAGAATTGAATTAGGGGAAATTGAAACCGTTCTCAATCAACATACCCAAGTTAAAGAAGCGATTATTATTGCCAGAGAAGATCAACCCGGTGTTAAGCGTTTATGTGCTTATGTGATTGCCTCTCAAAACTTAACTGTTTCTCAATTGCGTCTATTTTTGCAAGAAAAGTTACCTCAATATATGGTTCCTGCTTTCTTCGTTTTGTTAGACGCTTTTCCCCTAACCGCTAATGGTAAAAATGATCGTCGCGCTCTCCCACAACCTGCACTAGAATTAGAGGATGAAGCTGCCATCAATTTCAGTCCAGGTACAGAAACAGAACGCATTCTCTCTGAAATTTGGCAAAGGGTTTTAGGACTTAAAACTATTAGTATTAACGATAACTTTTTTGAATTGGGAGGAGATTCTATCCTAGCCATTCAAATCATTGCTCAAGCGAATCAAGCGGGATTACAAATTACTCTTAAACAACTATTTTGCTATCAGACAATCGCTCAATTAGCCACCGTAGCGGAGCGAGTTTCGGTTAATCAAACCACACAAGATTTAGTCATCGGTTGCGTCCCGTTAACTCCGATTCAAAAATGGTTTTTTGAACAAAACTTGCCCGAACGTCATCACTTTAATCAATCTATCTTGTTAGAGGTTCCCAATAATCTACAACCGGATTTATTAAAAAAAACTATTTCTAAATTACTCTATCACCATGATGCCCTGCGGTTACGGTTTGTGCAACAAGGGGAACAATGGCAACAAAATCACAGCGATGATTGCAATAATTTTGCTTTTGAAAAGGTGGATTTATTCCATCTATCTTGCCATGAACAATTGACCCAGATGGCAGAAATTTCTGAGGTTCAACAACGGGTACTGAATTTAGAGGAAGGACCCTTAATGGCGGTGGTTTTCTTCGCCTTGGGTGAGAGTGGAAAAATGTTAATTGTGATTCATCATCTAGCAGTAGATGGAATTTCTTGGCGGATTATACTCGAAGATTTCGTCACTATTTACCAGCAATTAGAAACCCAAAAGCCTCTGCAACTTCCTCCTAAAACCAGTTCTTTTAAAACTTGGGCTGAGGAACTGCAAAACTATGCTAAAACACCAGAATTTCACGCTCAATTCAAGTATTGGCTAAACCGTGATTTTTCATCCGTTTCTCCTCTTCCTGTAGATGCTCAGGGGGATGCCCAATCTAACATTGTTGCCCATGCAAAAACGGTTTGTTTCACCTTAACCGAAGAACAAACCCGCTTACTATTACAGGAGGTTCCGCAAGCTTATAACACCCAAATTAATGATATTTTATTAACCGCTTTAGTCCAAGCTTTTAGCCATTGGACAGGAAGTTATAAGCTTTTGCTTGACATGGAAGGTCATGGAAGAGAGAATGTAATTGAATCCGTGAATTTATCTCGAACTGTGGGCTGGTTTACCAGTATTTTTCCCGTCTTTTTGACCTTAGAAAATCTCGACCATCCGGGGGAATGTCTCAAGTCCATTAAAGAGCAATTACGACAAATTCCGAATCGAGGATTTGATTATGGAATTGGATATTATCTCAACTCAGATTTAACGATTCAATCCCAGGTAAAAAATTATCCAAAAGCTCAAGTTAGCTTTAATTATTTAGGTCAATTTACAAGTCATCAAATCGGTGATATGGGCTGGAAATTATCTCAAGAATCCAGTGGTTCCATTCATAGTCCTTTGGGACAACGTTCCCATTTAATTGCGATTCATGGAATTGTGGTTGATGGGCAACTTGACATGGAATGGCAATATAGTGAAAATTTTCATCATCAAACAACGATCAAAAATTTAGTTGCTGCTTATCGAGATTCTTTAGAAAGCCTGATTAACCATTGTTTATCAGCAGAAGGAGGTTATACGCCATCGGATTTTCCCGATGCGGATCTTAATCAGGCAGAATTAGATGAACTGCTTTCAGAACTCGATTTTTAAACTCAATTTAATGTTTAACCCTCCTGCTTGATAACAACTATGTCATCGCCTAATCTTCCCAGTGAAATTGAAAATCGTAAAAGCGAACATCTGCGAGTTTGTATCGAAGAAGATGTAGAATTTCAACAACTTACAAGCGGTTTAGAAAAATATCGTTTTACCCATTGTTGTCTTCCTGAACTTGACCGTAGCGATATTGAACTGGGGACAAACTTTTTGGGGAAATCTCTAAAAGCTCCAATTCTAATATCTTCCATGACTGGAGGAACGGAATTAGCCCATTTAGTCAACACCCGATTGGCAACGGTCGCTCAACGCTATGGTTTAGCAATGGGAGTCGGTTCTCAACGCATTGCACTCGAACAACCAGAATTAGCACCGACCTTTGCAGTCCGTTCTCTGGCGCCAGATATTCTCCTGTTAGCAAATTTAGGGGCTGTACAGTTAAATTACGGCTGCGGTTTAGAAGAATGTTTAAAACTGGTGGAATTATTAGAAGCTGATGCCTTAATTCTCCATCTCAATCCTTTACAAGAATGGGTGCAATCGGGAGGCGATTCTAATTTTAAAGGGTTACTCGCTAAAATCGAGCAAATTTGCGCTCAATTGCCCGTTCCCGTCATCGCCAAGGAAGTCGGAAATGGCATCTCTGCGCCGATGGCCAAAAAATTAATTGAAGCCGGAGTTGCCGCGATTGATGTGGCGGGAGCCGGAGGCACGTCCTGGGCCAAAGTCGAAAGTCAAAGAGCCAAAGACAACAGACAAAGGCACCTCGGACAAGTTTTTGCCGATTGGGGTTTACCCACGGCTGAATGTATTACCGCCATTCGGTCCGTGAATTCAACCATTCCTTTAATTGCTTCTGGTGGCTTAAAAAATGGCTTAGATATTGCCAAATCCATCGCTTTAGGAGCCGATTTAGGAGGGTTAGCTCGACCGTTTCTCGTAGCAGCGATTGAATCAGAAGCCGCCGTTGATGAGTTGGTAAAATTTTTAATTGCTGAACTTGAAATTGTTTTATTTTGCACCGGAAATCCTAATTTATCCGCCCTTAAAAATTCAGGAGCCTTAAAACCATGTTAAAGTTTTCAATGGAATTGTGTTATCCCCAGCTTGATGTCAAAACCTTAAGCGTTGGCACTTTGGGTCCAAAAGAAACCAGTAGTGAACAAACCTTAAATTATCTAATTTATCAAGGGAAATTACAACAGATTTCGGTTAATAGTCATTTATTTGATAGCTTTACATATTTAAAGGAATCTTTACTCCAAAATCAGATAGATTTGGCGTTAGTCCCCCATGCCTAGGAAAGAATTAATGATTTCTAGATGGAACCGAGGTTTAAACTAGGTTTTATCTTCACCTATCCCACACCCGTTTACGGATTAGCCAAGCGAAAAAATGAAGAAATCGTTTTAGAAAATTGTACCCTGGTCACTCATCCCGCTCCTCTTCCTTTACTTCCTTATTTATTACCGGGCGACCTGAATCAAAATAAGATTAAAATCACATTGGTGAATGGTGAATGGTGAATGGTGAATGGTGAATGGTGAATGGTGAATTCTACCAGTGTTGCCGCTATTCAAGTTAAACAGGGGTTGGCAGATTTAGCCATTACCAATGAAAATGCCCTCCGAGAATATGACTGTAGTTTAGACTAAATGAGAAACCTAAAAAGAAAAAAGAGGAAGAATCAAGCAAAATAGAGAGAAAATAAAAGATGTTAAAGAATTTATCCTCTCTCTATGACCAAATATAACAGATATACCAGATTTCGCCAAGATAC
>NZ_JADBTF010000038.1:0-5904 GCF_020246295.1 Microcystis sp. M090S1
AACGGAACCCCCTAAGCCGAGTTTTCAAGGTGCTGTCCGCCCACTTGGTTTTCGAGACGGTCTTTTTAATTCTAACGTAAAGCCAACCTAGAACGGCGGGGTTTCCCACCCAAAATTTTCGATGAGGGGAGACTTTTCAGTGATCAGTGATCAGTAAAAACTGATCAGTGGGGAGCTTTTTTTCAGTGATCAGTAAACAGTAAAAAGTAATCAGTGAACTGATAACTCGCATCTGATAACTAAATTCTTGATCACTTCTCCACCACTATTATTTTAAAATGAAATGTATCAAAGAATACAGAAATCTCAGATCAAAAAAACAAAGATCGAAAAACATTGACTACTCACACATCAAGATAAATCCCTAGGTGTTTGGTCTTCTGAAATGATTGACCTCTGTTCCTAGGATTTAGCGGTTGAACGGACATAATTGCTCGGTAATTATTTTCAATAGTAATGAATCGACCTACTAACTCAACAAAGTAAACGAATTAACGATGAAACGAATTGCTCGAAAATCCGGGGAACTTGTCGGTTTGTTACCGAAAATTAACCCTGTCTGGTTAGCCTGTGTTCCTTTGTCCGCGATTATTTTTGTGGTTTGGAACACGGCCGTACAGGCCCAAGATGCGAAACCCTTAACCCCCGAAGATGTCCAAAACGCCCTCAATACAATCTGGGTTTTAATTGCCGCCATCCTCGTGATCTTTATGAACGCGGGTTTTGCAATGCTAGAAACGGGATTCTGTCGCCAGAAAAATGCCGTTAACGTTCTCGCCAAAAACCTGATCGTTTTCGCCCTCTCCACCATATCATTTTGGGCGATCGGTTTCTCCCTGATGTTTGGGTCTGTCAGTAACGAATTTTTCGGTACAGGAGGTTGGTTCCTCAGCAGTAGCGATCCTGCCACCTACGTTATGCCCGCCTCTTTGCCCACCTCGGTGTTCTTCCTGTTCCAAGTCGCTTTTGCGGGAACGGCGGCAACCATTGTATCTGGGGCAGTGGCAGAACGGATTAAATTCGTCGATTTCCTCGTTTTTAGCTTAATTATTGTCGGTATCATGTACCCGATCACCGGTCACTGGGTTTGGGGTGGCGGTTGGTTAGCCGACCTTGGTTTTAAAGACTTCGCCGGTTCGACGGTGGTTCACTCGGTGGGTGGTTGGTCTGCTTTAACCGGGGCGGCAATTCTCGGCCCGAGAATGGGTAAATACATCAACGGTCGCACCAATGCCTTACCCGGCCATAACATGAGTATCGCGACTTTGGGTTGTTTAATTCTCTGGATTGGCTGGTTTGGTTTTAACCCCGGTTCTACTTTAGCGGTTAATGAAACTGTACCCTATATCGCTGTCACCACTAACCTCGCCGGGGCCGCGGGTGGCATTGCCGCTACCCTTACCGCTTGGTTCAAAGATGGTAAACCCGACCTTTCGATGATTATTAACGGTATTCTGGCCGGTTTAGTGGCCATTACTGCCGGTTGTGATGGTGTATCCTATTGGTCGGCGGCAATCATCGGTTTAATCGCCGGCGTAGTCGTGGTTTACTCGGTGTCTTTCTTCGATAACCTGAAAATTGATGACCCCGTGGGTGCGACTTCCGTTCACCTCGTCTGTGGTGTGTTGGGAACTTTAGCCGTCGGTATCTTCAACAAAGATGCGGGTTTAATCACCGGTCAATTCCAACTGTTTATTAACCAAATTATCGGGATTGTGGCAGTAGGGGCATTTACCGTGATTGTTAGTGGTATTGTTTGGACAATCCTCAAGGCTACCCTCGGTATTCGTGTTACTCCCGAAGAAGAATTGGAAGGTCTGGATGTGGGTGAACACGGAATGGAAGCCTATAGCGGTTTCGTCAAGGAGTCCGATATCGTTGCCAGTGGCTATTATGCTTCCAGTGTTGACATGGAAACGCCTAGCACTCGTTAGGTTAAACCTTGTAAAGATAGATTAACTTATCCCCGACAAAGTTAAAGAGAAAAGGAAGAAGGCCTCGCCCCGATGCGATCGGTGGCTATAATTGCCTTCTAAACCTTTTCTCTTTCGGTTTTTGTCTCTTTACGGACAGAAAAAATTAATCTTGCTACTAACCACCAACCGACAATGAAAAAGATCGTAGGAATAACCATGCTTTTGCTGGGACTGGGATTCAATTTCGGAGTTGCCCCGGTTTTTGCGGAAACCGTCGCCGCCGCTCCCCCCAATCCGATTAGTGCTGGAGATACAGCTTGGATGCTGATCTCGTCGGCTTTAGTTTTATTAATGACCCCCGGACTGGCTTTTTTTTATGGGGGTTTAGTGCGTTCCCGTAACGTCCTCAACACCATGATGATGAGTTTGGTGGCCATGGGCGTCATCGGTGTAACTTGGGTGCTTTGGGGTTATAGTCTCGCTTTCGATGTCACCCTGGGTAAAAGTGGTTTTGGCGAGGGAATTGAAGCTTTTATCGGGGGACTAGATTGGATTTTTCTCAACGGTGTCACTGCGGCCACACCAGACAATATCGGTTATGCACCCACCGTTCCCCATCAAGTGTTTATGGTCTATCAGATGATGTTTGCGATCATCACCCCGGCTTTAATTTCGGGTGCGATCGTGGAACGGGTCAACTTTAAAGCCTATTTTTGGTTTTTACTGCTTTGGTCCACCTTTATCTATTCTCCCCTAGCTCACTGGGTTTGGGGTAAGGGTTGGTTGGCAGCCACTGGGGCGCTGGATTTCGCCGGTGGAACCGTTGTTCACATTAGTTCCGGGATTTCCGCACTGGTGGCCGCCTGGATGATCGGTCCGCGGCGTAGTTTTGGTGTCCAAGCCTATGCACCCCATAATGTGCCTTTTGTTCTCCTAGGTATCGGTTTACTCTGGTTCGGTTGGTTTGGTTTTAATGGGGGTAGCGCGCTTTCTTCTAGTTCGCTGGCAGCCACAGCTTTTGTTAATACCACGATCGCCGCTTCGGCTGGTGGTTTGACATGGATGCTTATAGAATGGATTTTACGGGGTAAACCGACGGCGATCGGTATTGCTAGTGGATTTTTAGGGGGATTAGTGGGTATTACTCCCGCTGCCGGTTATGTGCTGCCGATCGGGGCGATTCTCATTGGTTCGATCACTGCCCTTACCTGTTTTTTTGCGGTTAGTCTGCGGGCAAAATTGCGCTTTGATGATTCTTTGGATACCTATCCCGTCCATGGTGTGGGTGGGACGGTAGGGGCAATCCTTACGGGGGTTTTTGCCACTAAATCGGTTAATTCCTTGGGTAATGACGGTTTACTATTTGGCAACCCCGGCTTAGTCTGGACGCAATTTGTTGGCGTTGCCGCTACTTATATCTTTGCTGCCGTGGGTACTTTTGTCATCCTGAAAGTTCTCAGTTTATTTATGGAGCTGCGGGTTAAACCGAATACAGAAGCGGAAGGGTTAGATGTTCCTGAACACGGAGAGGAGGCCTACGGACAGGAATTCGAGTTTGGTAACAGCTTTTCCTACCAAGAAAATCCTGGTGCCACAAATCCGCAAGAAAATTATTAGCGATTCCAATCAGCTATCAGTCCAGCTAACAGAGGTGAAATTTCGTCTCTGTGAAACTGGGCTAAAAAATTACGTTTTTGGTCGTCTTGTCTCTGTCACCGGGGATTGTGATCCTGTCCGTCGCTGGCAAAGAATGCTCGATCGTTATTGTCCAGAGATTCTCCAAGACCCAAAAACTCTCCGCCAAGGCCGCATGAGTAGCGATCGCTAGGGAGGATCAAGTTTTATCTAGATGGGCAAAACAGCAAAAAATTAGCGATTCCTACTGACAATAATCAAGAAATTTGTAAGCCAGCTAACTCAGCAATTGTGTAGGTGGGTCTGCCTTTAACTTCCTCGTAAATTCTGCCGATATATTCTCCTAGTATTCCGATGCTAATTAGCTGCACAGAACCCAGAAAAAATATAGCGATCATAATCGTGGCAAAACCCGTGATCGGTGAGTCGGGTTGCTGTAAACGCCAATATAATACTAACAGAGCCATAATCAAAGATATCAGGGCAGAAAATAATCCTAGATAGGTGGCAAAACGTAAGGGGACACGGGAAAAAGATACTAGGCTATTAATAGCTAAAGATAATGATTTGCTAAAGGTATATTTTACTTCCCCGGCAAAGCGCGCATCCCGCTCAAATTTAACCGCAGTTTGTGGAAAGCCAATCCAAGCGCGCAACCCACGAATATAACGATTTCTTTCTGGGAGAGAATTTAATAGATCTACCACCTGACGATCCATTAAACAAAAGTCTCCTGTATCGGCGGGAATATCCACATCAGCGAGTCTTTTAAGCAAACGATAAAAGAGATAGTCCGTCAGTTTTTTAAACCAACTTTCTTGTTTTCTTTTGGTTCTTTGGGCATAAACTACTTGATACCCCTCTTGCCATTTTTCAATCATTTGGGGAATTAATTCAGGTGGATCTTGCAGGTCGGCATCCAAAACAATAATTACTTGTCCTCGGCAAAAATTAAGTCCAGCAGTTACCGCCGCTTGATGACCAAAATTGCGGGCGAAACTGATATAACACACTCGTGAATCAGCTTTGTGCAGTTCTCGCAGCAGTTTTAAGGAACTATCTTTACTACCATCATTTACTAGGATTAATTCTACCTCCCCATCTAAATTATTCATGATGGCACTCACCCGGCGATATAGTTCGGCAATAGTTTCTTCCTCGTTATAGATGGGGACGATCAGGGAATATTTTAGCATTTGCATAATAATATTTGACCAGTAATTGATTGAAAAATCTGACTCCTAACTCAGAGAATTCTGCCGTCAATCTCTTTACTTAGCGAAGAAAATCTTCGATCGCCTGTCCCGTCTCTTTTGGTGCTTCTTCTGGTAAAAAATGACCGCTGGCGATCGCCTGTCCAGTGACTTGATTAGCTCGCTGCTGCCAAAGAGCGATCACATCGTATTGACGTGCAATGAAACCTTTTTTTCCCCAAAGAACCAAGAGGGGAGAGGAAATTTTCCGGTCTAAATCCTGACGATCATGCTCTAAATCGATGGTAGCGGCGGCCCGATAATCGGCACAGGTGGCGGTTATTGTCCTCAAATCTCGAAAACAACGCCGATATTCCCCCAAAGCTTCCTCTGTAAAAGCGCTAAAATCTCGACCCCAACTTTGCAAGCAATGTTGCAGATAATAATCGGGATTAGCGGCGATCAGGGTTTCGGGAAAAGGGGAAGGCTGAATCAAGAAAAACCAATGATAGTAGGCAGTGGCAAAAGTTTTATCAGTCGCCTCGTACATCGCCATCGTTGGTGCTATATCGAGTAAAACGAGTTTTTTGACCTTTTCGGGAAAATCAAGGGCGAGACGGTGGGAAACTCGCGCCCCTCGATCGTGGCCGATTAGATAAAACTCCTGATAACCAAATTTTTCCATCAGCAACACCTGATCGAGGGCCATCACCCGCTTGCAGTAATTGCTAGAATCCTCTAGGGGTAAGGGTTTATCGCTATCCCCGTAGCCGCGCAGATCCGTGGCGATAACCGTAAAATTAGCCGCTAATCGGGGGGCGATTTTATGCCACATTTGATGGGTTTGGGGATAACCATGGAGCAAAAGCAGCGGAAAACCGCGCCCACCTTTGATACCATTGATAGTAATGCCATTAACTTCTAGTTGAAATTTCCGAAAATTTGTCAGCATTTTTGCCTCCTGTCACCTTGGGGAAAGATAATTGCATCATCGAAAATTTTGGGTCTGAAACCCCGTCGTTCTACGACGGCTTTACTGTTAAATATTAGCGCATTTACACGATATATGCTAGAATGCGAGATATGGAAAAAGCCTATTCTTTTCGATTTTACCCAACACCCGAACAAGAGTCGCTATTGCGGCGCACTTTGGGCTGTGT
>NZ_JADBTF010000380.1:0-2746 GCF_020246295.1 Microcystis sp. M090S1
CCTTTGGCTAAATTAATTATAACACAGTTTACCCACAGATGGTAGAATTAAACCGATGCTCCGCGGTTGATATTCTGGTCGGATTTCATCCCCCGCAAAGGTGAGTATCTTGTCGAAAAATGTAGCGGGGGCATTCATCCGACATTTTAGGTAACAAAGTGAAATATTTTTTCTTAACGGCAGGTTGGACAATAGGACGGGTGTGGGAATTTGGCGGTTTGTGGGATCACGCGAGTAGTTGGCGACGACCACCGCAGATAGAGCGATTAAATATCGGTATTTTAGAGGGAGAACAGGTTTTATGGCTTTATAAGGTGGAAGAAGCCGTGATTATGGTAGAAGTTGCCCCCAAGAGTGCAGAAATTGCCGATACTGTCCCCACCATCGGGCAAGTGGTGCTAAAACGCTTGATTAGTGCCGAACAAGTCCTCGAAATCCTGCAAAATGCCGAAGAAGTGCTGAGGAAGTAATCAGTAATCAGTAATCAGTAATCAGTTATCAGTTATCAGTCATAATTCCCCATCTCCCCACAGCCCACAGCCCACAGCCCACAGCCCACAGCCCACAGCCCACACCCTACACCCTACACCCCACACCCTACACCCCACACCCCACACCCACACCCCACACCCTACACCCCACACCCCACACCTCACACCTCACACCCCACTTCCTTATTTGGACTATTCTGGCCGAAGACCGATCGCAAAGACTTGAAATCTGTTCTAACAATAGTTACACTTCTTTAGAATAGATACACTTTTCAAGGGATAATGTAGGTCGGCTAACTCTTGCACTTAACAGTCGAGATTGTTGGGCTTATATTTTCACCCTGAATATAAAAAGCGTCTAAGTGGACACTAAATTGTCAATAGGAGGAGCGTAGTCAATGGGACTACCTTGGTATCGAGTACACACAGTCGTTCTCAACGACCCGGGCCGTTTAATTTCCGTTCACCTGATGCACACCGCACTGGTAGCGGGTTGGGCTGGCTCCATGGCCCTCTATGAGCTTGCTATTTTCGACCCCAGTGACCCCGTATTAAACCCGATGTGGCGGCAAGGAATGTTCGTGCTGCCCTTCATGGCCCGTTTAGGTGTCACTGGTTCATGGGGTGGCTGGAGCGTCACCGGCGAAACTGGTGTTGACCCCGGTTTCTGGTCTTTTGAAGGCGTTGCCGCCGCTCATATCGTCTTATCCGGTCTGCTATTCCTAGCGGCGGTTTGGCACTGGGTTTTCTGGGATTTAGAATTATTTATCGATCCCCGCACGGGCGAATCTGCGCTCGATTTGCCGAAAATGTTCGGTATTCACCTGTTCTTATCCGGTTTACTCTGCTTCGGTTTCGGTGCTTTCCATCAAACAGGCCTTTGGGGTCCTGGGATGTGGGTTTCCGATGCCTACGGTTTAACCGGTCATGTGCAGCCCGTAGCTCCCGAATGGGGACCGGCTGGTTTTAACCCCTTTAACCCCGGGGGTGTGGTAGCTCACCACATTGCTGCGGGTATCGTCGGGATTATCGCCGGTTTATTCCATTTAACCGTTCGTCCCCCCGAAAGACTCTATAAAGCCCTGAGAATGGGTAATATCGAAACGGTGCTTTCTAGCAGTATCGCCGCCGTTTTCTTTGCCGCTTTCGTCGTGGCCGGAACCATGTGGTACGGTAATGCTACCACCCCGATCGAACTCTTTGGCCCGACCCGTTACCAATGGGATAAGGGCTATTTCCAAGAAGAAATTGAGCGTCGCGTCGAGGCCAGCATCGCCAACGGAGCCACCATCGCCGAAGCTTACCAAGCAATCCCTGAAAAACTGGCTTTCTATGATTATGTCGGTAATAGCCCCGCTAAAGGTGGTTTATTCCGTACTGGTGCCATGGATAGCGGTGACGGTATCGCTAAATCTTGGTTAGGACACCCCGTGTTCAAAGATGGCGAAGGTCGCGTCCTCAGCGTGCGTCGGATGCCTAACTTCTTTGAAACCTTCCCCGTTGTCCTGACTGACTCGGAAGGTATCGTTCGCGCCGATATTCCCTTCCGTCGTGCGGAATCGAAACTGAGTATCGAACAAAGTGGTGTCACCGTTTCTTTCTACGGTGGCGCTCTCGATGGTCAGGTCTTCAGCGATCCTGCTGATGTGAAGAAATTTGCCCGTAAAGCGCAACTCGGTGAAGCTTTCGAGTTTGACACCGAAACCCTGAAGTCTGACGGGGTATTCCGCACTTCTCCGAGAGGTTGGTTTACTTTCGGTCATGCTGTCTTTGCTTTACTATTCTTCTTCGGTCACATCTGGCACGGTTCTCGTACTATCTACCGCGACGTATTCGCTGGGGTAGATCCGGATCTGGAAGAACAAGTGGAATTCGGTTTATTCCAAAAATTGGGTGATCTTAGCACTCGTAAACAAGAAGTTTAGTTTTAGCTAAATCATCCATATAACTAGGGTTTGCTGAAAAAGTTTGTTGGTGGGGTTAGGAGTCGGTCGTCGGTCGTCAGTAGCCGGTCGTTTCAGGCTTTGTTGCCCTCTCTTGTTTGTACCAATTTATGTACTAAAACAAGGAGAATGCAAGGTTTTTGATGATCCCAATCCGATTTTCGCGGCATGAACATCGGATTTTAACAGGTCAAAAGCCTTATTTTAAAAGGGTTTTACCATTATTCAGCAAACCCTAACTAAAGGAGTCAAGTCTTTGACTCCTTTTTTTGTTAATTATTAGCTCTCCTGCAAACGTGAGACTAATACCAA
>NZ_JADBTF010000381.1:0-7976 GCF_020246295.1 Microcystis sp. M090S1
ACCGACAATATGCTCACCAATACCCCACAACCCACACCCTACACCCTACACCCCACACACTACACCCCACACCCTACACCCTACACCCTACACCCCACACCCTACACCCTACACCCTTCACCCCACACCCCAATCAGCGATCGCCCCATAAGGAAAAATTAAAAACCGATCGCCTAGGCGGTCGGTTTTACTAAGAAGTATAAACTATTATTAACTTTGTTTGCTGAGAAACTGTTGAGCTTGTCTAATAGCGGCAGCGCCGATATTGAAGACAGCCCAGCCGGCAGCAATAAGCAAAGGGGTTAAAACGATCAACACTCTCCAGTCCATAGATTTCCTTCTCCTCGGTCAGCACTTAAAAGATTGTTACTTAATTCTCATTTTATATTTATACCCTAATCCGCCCGTTTTGGGAATCCAGTATCAGTAGCTTTTCCCGCATGAACGAGGGCAAGTTTAGCATAGCGCTCGGCGTGTTCGATCAACTCTTGAGCCTCCTGT
The DNA here is from genome assembly GCF_020246295.1 of Microcystis sp. M090S1. NCBI lineage: Bacteria > Bacillati > Cyanobacteriota > Cyanophyceae > Chroococcales > Microcystaceae > Microcystis > Microcystis sp. M090S1. Next base: position 502 of record NZ_JADBTF010000381.1, read on the forward strand.
GGCGACACTTCCCGGACGCGTTTAGCGGGAATACCCACCACTAAAGATCGCGGTGGTATATCTTTTGTGACGATACTACCCGCCCCGACAATACTACCCGCCCCGACGCGCACACCATCGAGAATCACTGCCCCAATGCCGATTAAACAACCGCGTTCAATATGGGCTGCGTGAATTACCGCCCGATGCCCGATGGTAACGTAATCTTCAAGGATAGTAATTTTGCCTGGATCTCCGTGTAGGATCGCCCCATCTTGGATATTAGTATAGGCCCCAATTTCGATGCGTTCCACGTCGGCGCGCAATACCGCCCCATACCAAACACTCACCCCGACAGCTAGGGAAATATCGCCCATTACCGTGGCATTGGGGGCGATAAAAGCCGCTTGACTGACATCGACAAGCGGCCAGAAATTAGAAGTTGATCTTAAGTTATCTAAAGACATGAAAGGATCTACACTAAAGTCGAAAGAGAATACCCGTCCAATTTGGTTGGGTATAATATGGATAGGATTATTGGTACAAAGATAGCAATTTTTAGTTTAGGTTCTTCCATGATCAATGCAAGTTTACAATACCCTGTTTTTGGCCCCGATATCCATTGTCCTCACTGTCGGCAGCTAATCCCCGCCCTCACTTTGACGGATACCTATTTGTGTCCGCGCCATGGGGCTTTTGAAGCCGATCCCAAAACGGGTGAGTTGGTTCACTTGCAGTCAGGACGGCATTGGCGACTCTGGAATGGTGAGTGGTATCGTCAACACACTCACCCGGATGGTATTCGTTTTGAGATTCACGAAGCACTCGATCGCCTCTATACTCAAGGATTTAAAGCGACTAAAGTAATTATTGCCAACCGTTATCGCGATTTAGTTAGTTCCTACCTAGAACGTAACACCACTTGGCGCGGTAATGGACCGGGTGAAGCCACTATTCCCCGTCTCTACGGTTTACCAGTAGAATTTAGCCCCGATGCTCCCGGTGAACCCTGTTGGGATGTAATTAATTTTGATCTGGAAAAAGAACCGGGGGTTCCCAAACGTTATCCCTATTTTCGTCTTTTTGATTAATCAATAGCCATCGGGAGTCAGGAGATAGGAGGCAGGAGATTATTTTTATTTACTCTCCCCATTTCCCCACTTCCCCATTTCCCCACTTCCCCACTTCCCCACTTCCCCACTTCATAATTCTTTCTCCTGAAAATGCACCATGCTTCTATCCGCACCGCTAATATCCATCGGGCGATCGCTTTTTACCAACTTCTCGGTTTTACCCTAGAGGAAAGATTCACCACGGGTTATACTTTGGCCTGTTGGCTAACGGGGTTAAACGGACGCATCGAATTAATCCAAATTCCTCAACCGAAACCCGCCCCCGATGCCTTTAGCGATCAGCATTATGTGGGTTATTATCACTTGTCTTTTGACCTAACAGAAAATGTCAGCAATTTACCAGAATGGTTAGAAAAATTAACAAATAACTTTCAGCAAGCTCATCAAGAGGATGCCGATTTATATCAACCTTTAAAAATTCTTTTGCCACCCCAACAACAGATGATCGGCGATCATGTCTATGAAGTCACCTTTATTGCCGATACAGACGGTTTACCCCTAGAATTTATCCGTCGTTTAACGCCGAAATCAGCGATCCAGGTCTCAATAACGGAGATGGAGGGGACAGTGCTGGCAAAAACTCCCTAGCTATACCAGTCTCCTCCAGATGATCTGCATAAAAACTTAAGAATGATCCCCGTCTGGTGATAGACTTTTGACTGTTAAGGAAACAAACTCACTAGATAAATATAGATCAGCTGTAGGGAGGATCATCGAGTGGAAAGTACGCTAGGGTTAGAAATTATCGAAGTGGTCGAACAGGCTGCCATTGCCTCCTCGAAGTGGATGGGTAAAGGCGAAAAAAATACCGCCGATCACGTCGCTGTAGAAGCGATGCGCGAACGGATGAATAAAATCCATATGCGCGGTCGCATCGTTATTGGAGAAGGGGAAAGAGACGAAGCTCCCATGCTCTATATTGGCGAAGAAGTGGGTATCTGTACCCAAGTTGATGCCAAACAATATTGTAATCCCGACGAATTAGTCGAAATCGATATCGCCGTCGATCCCTGCGAAGGCACTAACTTGGTTGCCTACGGTCAAAATGGTTCTATGGCCGTGTTAGCTATCTCCGAAAAAGGTGGGTTATTCGCCGCTCCTGACTTTTATATGAAAAAATTAGCCGCTCCCCCGGCAGCTAAAGGTCATGTGGATATTAATAAATCGGCGACGGAAAACCTGAAAGTCCTTTCCGATTGTCTCAATCGTTCGATCGAAGAACTGGTGGTAGTAGTTATGGATCGTCCCCGTCACAAGGAATTAATCCAAGAAATCCGCAACGCTGGGGCCAGAGTTCGTCTGATCAGCGATGGTGACGTATCGGCCGCTATTTCCTGCGCTTTTGCGGGAACTAATATTCATGCTCTCATGGGTATCGGTGCCGCTCCGGAAGGGGTAATCTCGGCGGCGGCTATGCGTTGTCTAGGCGGTCACTTCCAGGGACAATTAATCTATGATCCCGAAGTGGTCAAAACCGGTTTAATCGGCGAAAGCAGAGAGGGTAATATCGCTCGTCTGCAAGAAATGGGCATCACCAATCCCGATCGCGTTTACGGTTGTGAAGAATTAGCCAGTGGCGAAACCGTCCTCTTTGCCGCCTGTGGTATCACCCCCGGCACCCTGATGGAAGGGGTACGCTTCTTCCATGGTGGCGCTCGTACCCAAAGCTTGGTTATCTCCACCCAATCGAAAACCGCTCGCTTTGTCGATACCGTTCACCTGTTCGACCGACCCAAATACATTCAACTGAGATAATTCCCTGACCCGGTGGGGTGGGCATGGCTCACCTCGCCCCCATTGGTAAAAATATATAAAGTTTTTTTTCAAACATCTTTTATTTGCATCCCGATGGGGACTAAATTGCAACAATTAGAGACATAACGCACTGATCTTTATCAATAATTTTTGTAGCCTGAGCAACATTTGTAGGAGAACATAAATGAATATTGCTGTAGTGGGCTTGAGTCACAAGACAGCCCCTGTGGAAATTCGCGAAAAATTGAGTATCCCGGAAGCGAAAATCGAGTCCGCCCTTACCCACCTCAAGGGTTATCCCCATATCCAAGAGGTGGCGATTATCAGCACCTGTAACCGTTTGGAAATCTACGCCGTGGTTACGGATACGGAAAAGGGCGTGGTAGAAATTACCCAGTTTCTCGCTGAAATCGGGCATATTCCCCTTAATGTCCTGCGTCGTTATCTGTTTACCCTGCTGCATCAGGATGCTGTCCGTCATCTGCTGCGGGTGTCGGCCGGTTTAGAAAGTCTTGTCCTCGGTGAAGGGCAAATTCTCGCGCAAGTTAAAAATACCCATAAATTAGCTCAAAAGTACAATACTATTAGTCAATTACTCGATCGCTTGTTTAAACAAGCGATGACTGCCGGTAAACGCGTTCGCACGGAAACCAGCATCGGCACGGGAGCCGTATCGATCAGTTCGGCGGCGGTGGAGTTAGCCCATGCTAAGGTGGCAGACCTCAGCAGCAAGAAAATCGCTATTATCGGGGCAGGGAAAATGTCCCGATTATTAGTTACTCACCTTCTGGCTAAGGGTTCTCAGCAAATTGCGATCGTCAATCGCTCCCAAAGACGGGCCCAGGAGTTGGCCCGTGAATTTCCTAACCTACCGCTGCAACTATATGGCTTAGAAGAGATGATGACTACCGTAGCGGCATCGGATATCGTCTTTACCAGTACCGGAGCCACGGAACCAATTTTAACTAAAACTTTATTGACAGAAGTGACGATTACTGCTATGTCCCTGATGTTAATCGATATTTCCGTTCCCCGCAACGTCCATACCGACGTGAAGGAATTGGCACAAGTGCAAGCTTTTAACGTCGATGATCTCAAAGCGGTGGTTGCCGCCAATCAGGAAAGTCGCCGTCAGATGGCCAGGGAAGCAGAGGCACTCCTAGAGCAGGAAGTGGAAGCTTTCGAGCTTTGGTGGCGTTCTTTGGACACTGTACCGACAATTAGCTGTTTAAGAAGCAAAATTGAAGATATTCGCGAACAGGAATTAGAAAAGGCCCTCTCCCGTCTGGGGACGGAATTCGCCGAAAAACACCAAGAAGTTATCGAAGCAATGACCCGCGGTATCGTCAATAAAATCCTTCACGAACCCATGGTACAACTGCGCGCCCAACAGGATATCGAAGCGCGTAAGCGCTGTTTACAGTCCCTGCAAATGCTCTTTAACCTCAGTGTCGGAGAAGAATATAGTTAGGAACCGACAATTGACAAAAATTAAGGGCGATTCTATGGGTCTGTCAAGATGATTTTGAGGGATTGGGAGCGGATAATTTGGCAGCATTCCCCTATCCACAATTTCAAGATTGACAGACCACTAGACGTTTGGCTGTAGAAATGCGGTAATTATGCCCAAATTGAGGGGGTGTTTAACTGATGGAAGTAGGACAGAGGAGGGTGTGGGACCGCAGGGAGCGGTATAATTGATAGTTAGGTGTACCGGGAAGGAGTTCTGTGGTATTGATTCATAACTGCTACTAGATGACCAGATGGCAACGTTCCTTACTGATTCTGCTGATATAGCCAGAGTCTACTACTCTTCAAGATTGAACTTGAAACAGCGTAGTCAGTTGGGTCAGTTCTTGACCCCCGCAACTGTTGCGCGTTTCATGGCAGGACAATTCAACAACCTGTCTGGTCATATTCACCTTCTAGATGCTGGGGCTGGAATTGGAACTTTAACTGCTGCTGTAGTAGAGCGGTTACTGGCAAACCCCGATCAGGTTAGTAGTTGCAGCATTACAGCATATGAAGTCGAACCAGTCTTCTTCCCCTCGCTAAATCAAACCCTCACAGAATGCTGTGCCGCTTTGAACGGAAAAGGAATTCAAGCAGATTATTGCTTGCGGGGGGAGAATTTCATCAAAGCTAGTAGTGAAATGAACTTGCCACTCTTTAAGAAGGTAGTTCCAGGCTTTACTCATGCGATTCTGAATCCACCTTATAAGAAGATTCACAGCCAATCAGCAGAAAAGAAAGTTCTTGCAAGTATTGGGATTGATACTGTAAATCTCTACAGCGCATTTGTTTGGCTTGCCATCGTACAACTTATAGACGATGGCGAAGTGGTTGCGATTACGCCGAGAAGTTTTTGCAATGGCAAGTATTTTCGCCCTTTCCGAAAAGCCTTCCTAGAATATATGAAACTAGATAAAATCCATATATTTGAGAGTAGATCAGCAACCTTCTCAGAAGATGAGGTATTACAGGAAAATATTATTTTTCACGCCCTAAGATCTAAACAAAAACCTAGCACTGTAAAAATAACCAGTAATTCTGAGATGGCATTAGACGAGATTTCAGAATCTAGATATACCCCCTATGACGAAGTGATTGAGCCGAATGATTCTGAACAGTTTATTCATATTGTTACAAATTCTCTCAAGAATTCCTTGAGAGTTCAAATGAATAAAATGCCCTGTACATTGGATGAGATAGGCTTAGAAGTTTCCACTGGTCCAGTTGTTGATTTTCGCCTGAAATCGTCTTTAAGAAACCATTTGAGTGATAGAACTGTTCCCCTACTTTATCCAGAATCTGTAAAAGTAAGGAAAGTAGTGTTTCCTCCTGATAATCCCCGCAAGCCCATTGCGGTAGAAAAAAATAACGAAACAGAAAAATGGTTAATTGAGCCTGGCTGGTATGTTTTGACAAAACGTTTTTCATCCAAAGAAGAAAAGCGTCGTGTTGTTGCTGCTGTGTGTTCTCCTATTGGTTCAAAATCTCTAGGTGTCGAAAATCATCTTAATTATTATCATGCTAAAGGCAGAGGAATGCCTCCTGATGTAGCTAAAGGGTTAGCCGCATTTCTTAATTCAACTTTATTTGATAGCTACTTTCGTCAATTTAGTGGAAATACACAAGTCAATGCTACCGACCTTCGTAGGGTTAAGTATCCATGTAAAAATGACTTAATCCAAATAGGAGTTCAAGTTGGGGACAATGACTTAAACCAAGAAGAAATCGATCAAGTTGTACATGAAGTTCTATCAATTATGGATGAAGCAAGTGCCGCAGTTCAAGCAAACAAACGAATCGAAGAAGCACTGACAATTCTCAAGGCTATCTCTGCTCCTAGAGCGCAACAGAATGAAAGGTCTGCACTATGCTTACTTGCGTTAGCAGATATTCAACCTGATAAACCCTGGAGCCAAGCTACTGCACCAAAACGCGGAATTACAGAAATGATGGATTGGTTCCGTGATCATTACGGAAAACAATATGCACCAAACACACGCGAAACTGTTCGAAAACAGACAATGCATCAATTTGTGCAGATGGGACTGGTGGTTCAGAATCCAGACAAACCAGACCGACCAATTAATAGCCCTAGGTGGTGCTACCAACTTGATCGGCAAGCGTTATCACTGCTTCAAGTTTATGGCTCTGAGCAGTGGGAAGAAGCTCGTAGAAATTATGCGGTTTCAGTGACTAATTGGTTGCAAGCCAGGAATCGAAATCTGCCCATGATTCCTATAACCTTACCCGATGGTCGGGCGATTCAGCTTTCATCAGGTGGGCAAAATATTTTAATTAAAGACATCTTAGAAAGCTTTTGTCCAAGATTTACGCCAGGGGGCGTAGTTCTATATATTGGCGATGCTGGTGATAAATTTATAATCAACGAAACACAAAAATTCCGAGAAATGGGGATTGAATTAGATCCTCACGGGAAAATGCCTGATCTTGTTATCTATCATAGATACCAAGATTGGCTTGTCCTTATAGAAGCGGTGACGAGTCATGGTCCAGTGAATTTGAAACGCCACAATGAACTAAAGCAACTTTTTCAATTAAGCTGTAAGGGTCTTGTCTTTGTTACTGCTTTTCCCAGTCGTAGGGAAATGACTCGTTATCTTGCTGAAATTTCCTGGGAAACAGAAGTTTGGGTAGCTGATCAGCCCGATCACATGATTCACTTCAATGGAGAGAGATTCCTAGGTCCATATTAGAACCCAGAAAAGCGTTCTTAAAGATATCAGTTGTGAAAGTACACCTAACTTCACCGTTAGGTGGCTTAGGTTTTCTGGCTCTTCGGTTTGTGTTATGCAATGGACGGGGGTTATAAGGGATGGAACCCTTATATAGAAAGGCATTTAGCGATTTTTGTCAATTGTTTTTGATCTAGAGCGAACTAATCAATTAAGTCTCTTACCAGATAAGGATTTAGTCGATTTATGCCCCCCTATCGAACCATACCAAGTAACGAAGAACCATTTATTTTTGGCTCTCGGTCGTTCGAGAAATTTCCGTCAGCTATACAACAGTTTATCGTCTCGTTAGACAGGAATTAGGAAGCTCAATTAAAAGTACCTAGACCACGAAATCCGAGAC
>NZ_JADBTF010000382.1:0-4349 GCF_020246295.1 Microcystis sp. M090S1
TACCGAAAAACAGCTATCTGTAAGCGATGCCAATGGTCAACGATTGGGACAGATAGCTGTTAGCAAGATTCAGTTAATTCGTCGTTCTAACGGTTTAATTGTTTCTCGCTAACTCATATAAAGCCGCCCTCCGCTATCGCTAAAGGGCGGGGTTTCAGACCCAGTTTTTCGATGACCAGACTAAGTATTGATCGCCAGAAAAAAAAGCATAAACAGGGCCAAACAAAAGCTGATAGTCCCCCGCTTAACATCAAAGAGAAACTTGCCCTCAAAAAAGAAGAAAGGCAAAAGAAACAAAAGTTAACGGGGTTAATTGTTTTTGCTATTTGTGTAGCAATTTTGCTCGGATTACCCCTCAGCTTATTATTTGATGCCAAGATAGGAGCGGCAGTAAGTTTACTCTTGATTTTAGTAGTTTTCTCCTTTAGCTATCCTCGCATGGCTCTTTGGGCATTTATTATCTATGTCCCCTTCACTGGCACTATCGTGTATTGGTTGGGAGGTAGTCCCATCCTGCAGATCAGTAAAGATATCTTTTATCTACCCGCTTTAATCGCCTTAGTTTTAGAATGTCGAAAAAAGCAATTACCGATTATTGTCCCCAAACAATTAGGTACAACCCTATTATTAATCTTTGTTTTCTGTGTAGTCTGTCTATTAGCCGTCAATTTACAGAGACAATTTCTGCCTACTTGTGCATCTGTAGAAGGACTGAGAGTTTTCAGAAACGGCTTTTTGTTTGGGGTTCCCTGTCGGGAAAGTGAGACTTTTCTGCAAGGAATATTAGGATTTAAAGTTTTGCTAGGTTATGTCCCCTTGATCTTCTGCACTTATTACTTAATCAAAGACAAACCGACCCTATTATTTTTTAGTCGTCTTTTAGTGACTTTAGCGATTATTTGTTGTGTTCTAGGACTAATGCAATACTGGATGCTGAAAACCGGTCGTTGTGTAGGAACTAGAGGCTTTGTAGCTGATGCACTATTCAAAGCCAACTTAGAGGCAAGGTGTTTGATTGGTGGGGCGTTAGTGTATAGTCCGGAAGTGAATATGATCCGCCTACCGGGTACCTTTGTTTCTCCCTGGCACTGGGCTTGGTTTTTGGTCTCTAGTGCCGTAGTTTGTTATGCCAGTGCCTTTAGTGAAATTTCCCAAAAATGGCGACTAGCAGCCCTAGTGGGTTTAACCCTAGTTTTTATTAATGCAGTGATCTCTGGGCAAAGATTAGCTTTCTTTGCTGTACCGATGATTATTGGTCTGATGACGATTCTTACAGGACAAATCGCTAACTTAAAACGATTTTTGCCGATCATTTTTGCCGCCACTTTACTTCTAGCTATCGGTTTTTCTTTCCTTAACCCCGATTTTGTCCAACAACGCTACGATAGCGCCGTCAGCCGTTGGCAACAGAGTCCCCCCACCGCTTTTCTTCAAGAACAGTTGGATTTTGCGATCCGTAATCAGGGCGGTATTTTAGGTCGTGGACTTGGTGTGGCCACAGCTTCTGCTAGGGTTTTCGGTGATATTTCCTTTGTGGAAACCTATCACACTAAAGTTTTATTCGAGTTGGGATACATTGGTTTTACCTTGTACATGATATTCATGACCCATCTAGTTTATCTGGCCTTCCGCACCTATCGTTCCCTCAAAGATCCGACTCTGCGAGGTTTTGCCGGTAGTTATTGGGTTTTGCTGCTCTTTGTTGCCTATCTTCCCTATTGGTATGCCCTCGATACGGATCCTGTCGGCGTTTATTACTGGATATTTGCGGGCGTAATTTTTAGATTACCCGTGATCGAAAAACAGGAAAAAGAAGCCAAAATCCTGGCGGGAGAAACCGCCACAAAATCCTCCAAAAAGGGCTTAAAATTTAAACGCAAAGGTGTTTCTTTAGCTTGAAATATGGGTGTTGGGTTTTAGGGTGTTGGGGTTTTAGGGTTTTAGTGGAAATTCCCCCATTCCCCCACTCCCCCACTCCCCCATTTCCCTATTTCCCCACTTCCCCACTCCCCCACTCCCCCATTCCCTGCTATGAATTTTCCCTCGATTTCTGTCATCATACCCACCTATCGACGCGAAGAGCCTCTTAAAGATACCCTCGATGACCTACTCAAACAAGATTATCCCGATTTTGAGGTATTAGTTATCGACCAGACCGCTACCCACAGCCCCGCCATACAATCCTATCTGGAAAATCTGGCTAATCAGCACAAAATTAGCTGGTATCGGCTGGATTGGGCGAGTTTACCCGGTGCGAGAAATTATGGAGTCCGTCGCGCCCAAGGCGATATCGTTCTTTTTATCGATGATGATGTGCGGCTACCGGATAATTATCTCAAAGCACATAGTGAGAATTTTGTCAAGAACCCTGAGATAGGTGTAGTGGCAGGTCGGGTATTCGATCGCATGAAATTGGGTGACTCCCAAAAAATGGTGACAGATACCAGCAAACCCTACGAAATCGACTTTTTACCCCCCCAAGCCATGGATCCGGGCATTGCTTGGTATTACATCGATCTTGTCCACACCACTAAACCCCAGCAGGTAATCTCAGCCCGGGGCTGTAATATGTCTTTCCGTAAGGATATATTTACTAAATACGGCATTTGGTTCGATGAACGCTTTCGTGGCAGTGCCGTGCGCGAGGAATCGGATTTTTGCTTAAGATTACGCCGGACTCCCTATCATGTCTGGTACGATCCCACCGCTTATCTGATTCATTTAGGGGAAGAAACTGGTGGCTGTCATGATATTAGCACTCGTTCTTTGAGTTATCAGACGACTTTTTATCATAATCACTTTCTGATGGCTCTGAAAAATCTCACTCCCGCTCAACAATTGCGACTCTATGCTAAATTATTTGATTGTCACGTTCTTGGCAATCCTCCCTGTAATAAAGGTGGTTCCCCGATTAAAATCCTCTCTAGGGGAATTTTTTATAGTTTAGGTTTTCTGGATGCTCTGAAAACTCAAGTAAAGTCCCTCTGGAATGATGGCCAAATTTATACAAAACTAGATAATCTATGAAAATTTTAGTCGCTAGTCATACATATATAGTTGATCTCAACTGTGAGAAACTGCGCGCCCTGACAAGATTAAATCCCAATATTGAAGTTACTATTGTTGTTCCCCAACGTTGGCAACCGGGAGGAGTCCAAAATAAAATCATTGAAAGTCAACCGAAAATAGCCGAAAATTTCCGAGTCATTCCTATCTCTAATTTTAGCCAGAATAACCAAGCTTTATTAACTTTTGGCACTGATATAATTACTTTATTGCAAAAATTTAGACCCGATATTATTCAAGTGGAACAGGGTTCTAAATCTCTCGCTTATGCTCAATTTATTACTCTGAATCGTCTCTTAAATCTCCAGGCTAAAAATGTATTTTTTACCTGGTGGAATCTTCCCTATACTCCTAAATTTCCCATCTCTTGGTTAGAAGCTTATAACCTGAAAAATACCGATGGTTTAATCGCCGGTAATCAGGACGGGGTAGATGTTTTAAAAGAACGGGGTTACAGGGGTAAATACACCGTTTTACCGCAATTAGGAGTGGATGAAGTCCTTTTTTCCCACGGCAAGCAACCCGATTTAGCCCGAACTTTAGGCATTGAAAACGATGAATTCGTGATTGGTTTTATCGGTCGTTTTGTGGAAGAGAAAGGCATTCTAACGCTGATTAAAGCTGTAGCTAAATTAACAGGTAAGTGGAAATTATTACTGTTAGGTCGGGGAATCCTGAAAGATAAAATAGTCAGCGAAGCTACAGCCGCAGGAATAAGCGATCGCTTGATGATAGTGGAAAGTGTTCCCCACGATCAAGTAGTTAATTATATTAACCTGATGAACACTTTAGTTTTGCCTTCAGAAATCACCTATCAGGTCAAAACCTTAACGGCCGTCGGTTGGAAAGAACAATTCGGTCATGTCTTAATTGAAGCTATGGCCTGTCAGGTTCCTGTTATTGGTTCTGATTCGGGAGAAATCCCCTTTGTTATTGCTGATACGGGTTTAATTTTTCCCGAAAAAGATGGGGAGGCACTGGCTAAATCTATACAAACTCTCTTAGATAATCCCAGCTTCGCTCAAGAATTAGGCCAGAGGGGTTATCAGAGAGTAATGACCAATTATACTAATAAAGCCCTCGCTCAAAAACAATTGGATTTCTATCAACAATTACTCCCTCGGTGATGGGAAGTGGGAATTATGAATTATGAATTATGAATTATGGCTCTTCGGTTTGTGTTATGCAATGGACGGGGGTTATAAGGGATGGAACCCTTATATAGAAAGGCATTTAGCGATTTTTGTCAATTGTTTTTGCTCTAGAGCGAACTAATCAATTAA
>NZ_JADBTF010000383.1:0-5413 GCF_020246295.1 Microcystis sp. M090S1
ATTGTATAACCGATTACATCACTTTTTGACCGAATCGCCTTGGTCAGACCGTCAGGTGAATGAATGTCGGTTGCAAGGGATGAACCAATGCCGCCAGACGCAAATCCCCCGAGGATTTTCCCTGATTGTCGATGACTCAGGACATCGAAAAAGTGGCAATCTGACCGCCGGAGTTGGGAGGCAGTACTTGGGAGAAATTGGCAAGACATACAACGGAATAGTCGCCGTAACTACTCATCTCTACGACGGCAAAAAAAGTTTACCCCTAGACGTTGAAATCTATCAACCGGCTAGTTCCTTAGCCGAGGGGAAAGAAGACAAAGAATTTAAGAAGAAACCGGAGATAGCGATAGATTTAATTGACCGGAGCTTAAGCAGAGGCTATCGACCGAAAATCGTGTTAATAGATGCTGGTTATGGCAACAACACAAATTTTCTCAAAGCCCTGGAAGAAAGAAAGCTAAAATACTTAGGAGGATTGGCCAAAAATCGAAAAGTAATTATTGAAAAAGAAGGGGGTGTGGAAGAAACAATCCAGCTTGAGCAACTAGCCAAAAGCCGACTGCGTCAGATTGCAGGATCTCAACCTTTTGCTACATCTGCTACATTAGAATTATTGAGTCGTTCCATTGAAGATGCTCAATCAACTGTTTTTGCTTTAGAAGCAACTGTTCAAGAAATTAAAAAAGATTGGAGTTTACCATGAATCAAACGTCTTCTACCCCTAGCCTAGAAAAAGTTAAACAAAGAGCAGCTAAAATTCAAGAAATTTGTCGTAGAGCCGATGCAGAAATCTTGATTTTAGATGAATTAATTGCCCAATTAGAAGCTGAAAATCGCTCTTCTACTCTTCATCTTTACCGCTTAAACAAGGCTAAACATTTGTTAGATCAAGTTTAGTTATGTAATTTAGCATTAGAGAATTTCAGGGTCTAGTGTTCCTTATCTAGAGAATTTCATCAACAGACTAAAATTCTAGCCTGCTTTTGCATTATAACAAAGAGACATAAAACCCATCGCTTACGTCCAGTAGGATTAGTTAATGGAGAATTTACTGTCTCTGTTTGTCCTCTTTTTTTAAGGAGTGATTACATCTAAAATATCTCGATACAAAGGCGCACATTTTCCAGCCATTTCTAAACCTGTATTTAGTCCTTCACTTGAAAAATATAAATCTTTTCGATCTACAGCGCGAATAATTTTATCTCTATCACTTTTAGGCAAATCACCCCAACCAGCTTCACAGTAAGCATCTGGATGGGTTCCATAAGCAAATTTCTTAAATGCCTTAGAGTCTAGTTCTAGTTTTGAAAATCCTTGAGGATCTGATTTTAGTTTATCCTCAATTTTTTCTTGTAATTTTTTACCTACATTTTTGAGAAATTGCTGACCATTAGGAGTTAGTTTTTGATAGGTTTCTGTCATAAATATTCTAAGATACTTATCTCCAAAACCTAAGTAGTAATCGGGTGCTTTTTGGTTCGGATTTCTTCTTCTAAAGTCTTCTTCACGGAATTTATAATAGTCTAAATTTCCAAGTTCAACTTTTGGATCAGATTTATTTTTTCCTTCATTTTGCCGAATTTCATAATATTTCAGGCTTCCGGGTTGACCCACAGGGAATGGTGTAGGAGATTTTGTGAAGATAAAACTAGCTAAAATACCTTCAGTAATTTTTCGATCAAATATTTTATTGATATTAAGTATTCCTCCGTAGTCTCCTTCATTATGCATATTAATTGCAATTTTATGTTTTTTATCAAAACTGGATAGACAAACTTGTATATAATCATCTACAGTAACCTGGCGATAAAGTATTGCATTTTCACCTGCAATTTTCATCGAATAAAGAAAAGTATAAACACTAAATTGATTTTGCAAATTTCTAATTTCACTTATTGAGCAAGGTGTCCATTCATTATTTGCAATATAGATTTCTGCACTTTCATAAAACGAACCATCCCAATGAAAATCAGAAGCTTGCCGTAGACATTGAATATATTTATATAATGATGGATTGTAAATACTAATAGTGGTAGCATTATTCTTGAGTGCGCGGTAATTAGCAGGAATTTTGAAAGCTAAACCATAATCATCAAGACGAATTTCACGGGTTTCTGTAGCTGGTTTAGATAAGCTAGGTTCTTTACCACAAGCAGCCATCGTTCGTTGTGCATTAGCTGGTAATTGAACATTAAAGTATCCTAATAATAAAATGAATGTTGCGATAGAAAACTTCTTGATAAAATTGCTGTTACTTAGATTACTAAAAACTGCGCCACCATTAACCCCACTATTATCGCGGAAAGTGATATTTTTCAGAGTCGGACTTGCCCCTGAAACATATACACCACCGCCATTACCTTGATTTCCCGTTGTACCATTGGCATTACCGCCAACAACGGTAAATCCATCAAGGATAGCACTGTTTGTCAGAGGATTAGAAACATTACCCGTCGCGCTTACGACATGATACACATTATCGGCAATCCCCGCTACACCAATTTCACCGCTTAAAATGGTGACATTAGTGGCAATATTACGCTGATTACGGGCAGTTTCCGTCCCTGCGAATCCCCCATAAATCCCGACATTATTTTTTAGGGTAAAACTCGCGGTTCTGTCAGTCCCCGTAGTGGGTTTATACGTCCCCGCAGACACCCAAATTTCATCAGTAGATTGTGCAGCGGTTAGCGCACTTACTAAACTGCCATAAGCATTATTCCAAGCGGAACCATTACCAGTAGAACCGGATTTAACGTAGATGATAGCCATGATATACCTCGTGTGAAAAAGATAGTACAGAGTCAATAGGGAATCCACCCGAAACTTAGTTCGAGTTAGATAAAGTTGATAAGTAGGCGAATAGTGGAGAAAACTGTCTCTAGAGACACCAAAACTATTAATCAAGCTTGGATGTCAGAAAATTTAGCACTGGTTAGGGATAATGCTTAGATTGTAGAGGCGAATAGTTATAAGCCTAGTTTATTTTTTTTTTTTTTTCATTCATCAGCAGAGCTTATTAAATAAACCATGCAGAGAGAAACTATCTGGTATAATGGCACTCCTGCAAGGATTTACCTAGGGATAAGCCGATTTATGTTGCTAAGGTTATATTTTGATAAACTTTTGTCAAGTTAGCCAGCAAATTAAGTTATTTTGTGATCAGTTAGGTTAGGGAGATGACTACAGCCTTGTCATCGGAGTCAGCCATGGCAATTTGGCCGCTATTGTTGATGGTAAAGGCGGAGATACCGTCGCCATCGAGGTTAGGATTACCTGCGGTGATATTGTAGGTTAAGGGGTTGTTATCGGCATCAGTGGCGTTAATTGTCCCGACGACTGTACCGTTAGGACTGGTTTTAGAAATGCTGAAAATAGCATCATTAACCACTGGGGGACGGTTAACAGGATTGGTTAGGTTAACAACAATTGCACCGTTTCCTGTGGCGTTACCATCATTCGCGGTGACGGTTAGATTAAAGCTGTTATTTGTGCCAAAATCACCGGGGTCAGTAACGGTAATTAGGGTCTGCTGAAAAAGTTTTTCGTGGGGACAGGGTGTGGGGTGTGGGGTGTGGGGTGTAGGGTTTTACCGATTCTCATCTGGTCAATTACCTAATTTTCAGAGAAAAAGTCCCAGAATTTTCCCCCTATCTCTCCCACAACTGGTACTTTTTGATTGACAAAAAGTCTAAAAGTCTTACCCAACAAGGTTTTTAGATTTATTCAGCAAGCCCTAATTACCCCTGAGTTACTGATGGCAAAAGGACGAGTTCCGTCGTTATCTGTATCGGTATTACCATTAGTAATAGTGACGGTAAAAGGGTTATTTTCGGGGTCACTAATGGGGACTGTACCAACGGTAGCACCCACCGCAATACTTTTAGCAATGGTAAAGGTTTTATTGGTGATAACAGGAGGTTGATTGACGGGAGTTGTAAATTCAAAGGCACCGATATCAACTGTAGTACCGTTAATGCGAGGGTTGCGGACGATATCAAAGGGTATTGTTTCGGTGATGTTGCTATCGCCATCTAAGTCGCGGGTATCAGCAGGGAGCAAGCTGTTACTACCTGCGTTGCTGGTAGGTTATACTAGGAGTCAAATACCTTAAATTGCTTAGTTGTTGAAAAATGACACAATCTTCTTTATATATCAGCACTCAAGTTTTACCCGGTAATAAAATAGAAATTCAAACCCCTGAACTCGCTGTTGGTGAAATGGTTGAGGTTTTTATTGTTCCTTCAACTTCTGAAAATGATCAAGATAAAAATGAATCTGACCCGCTAATTGGTTTGTTCAGAGGTTCTCCAGATTTAGCAACTCAATCTGAAGAAATTTTACAACAGGAGATTAAAGAAAATTCAGGATGGACATGGAAAGAAAAATAACAATAAGTGATACAGGGTTTGTAGTTGCTTTGCTAAATCAATCAGATATAAAACATAGTGATGTCGTAGCTATTTATCAGAACTATCAGCAAATATTATTACCCCAAACAGTTTTAGCAGAAGTCGCTTATTTAGTAGGTCGTAGTGCAGGTGTTAGCACTGTTGCGGCTTTTTTAAAAGGATTATCTGCAAGTCGGTTTCATTTAATTCCTTTAAGTGAAACTGATGTAATTCGAGTATCTGAGATTTTAGAAGAATACAAAGATAGTCGTATTGATTTTGTTGATGCAACTGTAATGGCGATCGCTGAAAGGCTCAAAATTACGCTTATATTAACATTAGATCAGCGAGATTTTAGATTATTTAGACCTAAACATTGTCAAAGTCTTGAGATTCTGCCCTAAGGTCTTTACTATAGTTTTTGATAACAAAGAGACGCAAACTCCGTCGCTTACGTCCCCAATTCATCCTAAATCAAAGTTTACCGCTTGGATAACCGAGAAATCACCCGTTTTAAGCTATATCCCCCCGTAAGGAAAACTAATACCATTTTTCTTTATTCGTAGCAGGCATAACCGGGTGCATCTCCTATTTGTGATTTTCTCTCACTTATGGTGAGCAGCAGAAGTTGTTCAAAGAGGGCGGGTAATGATTCGGTAGTAGTGGTGTAGCCCTCTTGCTTACCTGGTATGAATTGTGTAAAATATTTAGGGTTTGCTGAATAAATCTAAAAACCTTGTTGGATAAAACTTTTAGACTTTTTGGAAATCAAAAAGTGCCTGGCATGGGAGTGAGCGGGGGGAAAATTGAGGTACTTTTTCCCTGAAAATTAGGTAATTGACCACCTCAAAACTGGTAAAACCCCACACCCTACACCCTACACCCTACACCCTGCCCCCAGGAAAAACTTTTTGCCGCAGACCCTAATTAGGGTTTGCGGCAAAAAGTACGGGCGAAGCATTCGGGCAATAACCTATCGGTGAAACCGTAGATTTTTTATCCGAATGCTTCGCCCCTAC
>NZ_JADBTF010000384.1:0-11356 GCF_020246295.1 Microcystis sp. M090S1
ACACTCTGCTATTCTAAGTCTACAGAAATGTTAGGATACTCTATTCGTTTATTAATTCATTATCTGAAGTTTCAAGAAGTGCCTATTCCTTACTGATTCATAGCTTAATTCAGCAACGCCAAACGAGCAAGAGTGGACAATCCTCTCTACTTACCTCGAAGTGCAGGATTATGTTGAACTCAGGCCTTCTTCCTGGCAAGCGGCTGCACGTATTTACTATGATCTGCGTCGTCAAGGATTGACTGTTCGCAGCCCAATTGATTGCTGTATTGCTCAAGCGGCACTGGAAAATGATCTGCTTCTGATTCACAACGACCGTGATTTTGAAACCATTGCTCAAGTGCGATCTCTTCAAAATCTCCGTTTTCAGCCCTAGGGTGCGTTCCCTAATCTGGATCCTACTGCTCCACCGATCGATTTTTGGGAACGCACCATGCCCATTGATTGAAGCTGTGAGTTTAGTTGCGATGCCGAAAGCACTGGTTGGTCTATCGGCGCGTTACGAGGGCAAGCCTAATCGTAATCAAATTCAGAATGGTACAGTCACACGAAGGTGGCATTGGAACAGTGGAAGAATGCAAACTAAAACCTGGGCTTGGAGCGCAAATTGGTGAAACTATCTTCATTACAGTCCCATTAAGATTCTCAGTCTGTCTTCAACCAATGCCAGGGTTTCTGAGGATACAGTTCCCCATCGCTTCTCAAGTCGTTCTACTGAGATTGATCTTACGTCCTCGCACTTGATAAAACTTGGCATTTTCACTCCTCCCTCTGGGGGTTCCACTTTTATGTGAAAAGGGATTCCTTTGTCTTTAGAAGTTACTGGCAAAACAACAACTAAGCCAGATGCACCCTGATTAAACAGGTCTGCTGAAATCACTAAACATGGACGCTTACCAGCCTGTTCATGCCCCCTTACTGGATTAAGATCTGCTAGCCATATTTCTCCTCTGGTAATTTCTGCCACTACCCTTCTACTCCATCAGCGAGAGTTTGCTCCCATGTCTGCCTTTCAGAAATTTCCTCTTGCCATAAAGTCTCATTCTTCCTTAAGGCGGCGAAGGCTTCATCCGCTTGAACTAGAAAAACATATCTGCGATAATTTTCGATGGCTTTGTCTAATACTGTTGGGAGCGTATCCCCAGAGGAGTCAACGAGTGCTAACAGCGTTTTGTGAGCAGCCTCACTAATGCTAATTTTTAATTCAGGCATACTTTTCTCTCGTAGCTTGTGTAGGGCTATTGTAGCCAATTGTGTAAGGGCTAACAACCCGGTTGGAGCGGACAGTTGAGAGGCTTTTCGTTGATCGCTATGGTCGATCTGCTGCCGCTCAACCAGAACGTTAGACCGTAGAGATATTGAGTCTTTGCAACTACTTCAGCTCCTCTAATTAGTTTTTATTGCTTCGTTCTATGGCGGTTCTCACACCTGTGTGGCACATTTAAACCTTTGCTGATTAAGCTTTTTAACATCGATAATGTACCTCTTGTGAACAGGAAACGCTATAAAAACTGATTATTTATTCTCCCTTTTGCCTTTTGCCTCTCCTGATATGTAGCCTATACTCAACGGATTTAGTATTAGATAACACCTGTGAATAACGGAGTCGGAGAAGAATTTTTTTTGCCCAATGTTGAAACACTTTCAATTGATGGCGTTTGCTGGGTAAACGCAGAATATAGACAAATCGACGCATTATATCAGCCAATCTACCACTAATATTAAGGCCAAAACTGGAGACAAGGGCTGATTGTTTACCCAGGGTTAACATATCACCTAAATGGAGATAATAATAGGGTTTGAGCGATTTTTTTCTAATCACTGCCGAGATATTTTTGGCTACTACACTGGCTGCTTGATAGGCTGCCTGTGCCGTGGCAGGAATTACCTGTTTACTCGGATAAATTTCGGCTAGATCCCCGACGGCAAAAACTTCAGGATAGTCGATTAATTGTAAACTGGAACGGGTTAATAATTTGCCTTGTGCTGTTTTCTGACAATCCAAATCATTGATCCAATCCTGTGCTTGGGTTCCTGCTGTCCACAATAATAAATCAATGGGGATAACTTCATTTGTATTATCTTTAAATACGGTTATGGAATTAGCTGCAACTTCCTTTAATCCTGTGTTTAAATAGAGACTAACATTCTTGGCTAAAAGGGAACGATAGGAAGCAACACGCACCGATTTAGGGAAGTTTTGTAGTATTTCCTCGTTCTTTTCCACTAGATGAACTTTGCCTTTTTTTCCTAAGCGATCAGCTACCTTACAGGCTAATTCTACCCCATTGGGACCGCCGCCAATAATTGCTAAATTAATTGAGGATTTTCCTTGAGTTTCTAATTCATGAATTGCCGTTTGTAATTTTTCCACATCCTCTAAACTCCGAAAAGTCAGCCCATAATCGGCTAACCCCGGTATAGCCGGCCAACGATTCCGCACTCCCACCGCTAAAACGAGGTAATCATAATCTATAACTTCCTCATTTTCTAAATATACTCGATGATTGTTTAAGTCAATATTACTGGCTTTTTGAGTTTTTAAATTAACCTTAGTTCCTGTTAATAATTGACGGTAGGAGGGGGCAATTTCCCAGCGTTGCAATTCTCCTGTAATTAGTTCATAGAGAAGGGGAGTAAAGAGAAAATGGTCTTTCGGTTCGACTAAAGTTATTTGCCATTGACCCGATTTTACTGCTGTTAATCGACTCAGATCGAGTGCCGTGTATAACCCTCCAAACCCCCCCCCCAGAATGCAAATCTTAGTTATAGGTTTATTCATGGATTTTTATTCTCAGTTGTGTTTAAGATGGGTTTCAGTTCCGAAACCAATTGTTCTGAACGAATAATTCTCGCCGGGGGCAAAAGATGATAGTGAGTGTCAGCAAAAATAGTAGAATCGGTCTTAATATTCAAGTCTTTTGGGTCATAAATTGTTGGCACAACCCGACTTAATTCTTCGGCAGATTTGCGAATGTTAGCAACGGTTTTACCATCATTTTTTGCATAAACCCAGGGCAAAGAAACCACTAAAGTCGCCCCTTTTGCTTCTAAATCTTTCTTGAGCTTTTCAATCAATTTAATTGAGTGAGGAGAAGCAGGAGTATCAAAGGTCATTTGCCACCATTTCCCCGTTCTTTCCTTAACTATAGTCGGATCACCTGTATTAGTCATTGGATCGGAAAGATAACCCGTCATTCTGCCTTTGGTGAATAAATCAACCGTGGATTTAGTAACTGGACGCATCCCCGGAATACCTAATAACCAAGTATCCTCGATCATGGTTTTTAAAGGTATCCCACCTAACCCTGGTTTGCCAATAGCGACGCTAAAAGGAGCCGATCCCCAAAGTCCTTCGCCGCGATTAAAACCGTCCTCATCCATGAGCATGAGATATTCGGGAATCAGCAGAATTACGTCTCCTTGGCGCGCTTTTTCGAGAATCATAGCGGCAATGACATTTAACCCGATATCCCCCTGTAAACCGAAGTTAACCACGGGCATTCCCAATTCTTTGGCCATTAATTCCGAATTTATGCTATAATGCGCCCCCGATCCCGCCGTGACGATTAAACGCCGCGGTCCTTCGATCTTAGCAGCGATCGCTGATTTTTCCTCGTACATCATCCGCAACCAGCTTAATTCGCCGCCGTAGATGACATTATAAACAAAGCCGAGGGACCAAGCGACTCCCAGAGAGGCTAACCAGGGGAAAGGGTTAAAGGATTTAGTATTCATCAGAATTCAAAGTAAATAAAGTCACCGGTATTAGTGGAAGCTAGGAGAATAGTTAAACCTAGCAATATTTTAGACAGCCAAGGGGATAACAAGAGTTCATATTCAAATTTTTTCTGGGCAATAGCCAGATGTTCAAGGATTAAAACAATGATACCAAGAACTAAAGCGACGCTTAAAACTGCTCCTTGATTAAGACTATAGGAACTAAAAATTTCCCCGATATTAGCTAAGGAATAATTGAAAGGATTGGCAATAACTAGCATTTTACCGATTAATCTTCTGGTGTTAACCTCCATGAAAAAGAGACAACCAAAAATGACCGCCAATTGCGTTAAAGCCCAGGAGACAATTTGCGGCTGAGAAACGTATTTTCCGACGAAAGCATAGAAAGGTCGGCCCAGATAACGCAGTAATAATAATAATGCCCCGTGGTAAGCACCCCAAAAGATGAAATTCCAGGCCGCCCCGTGCCAAAAACCTGAAAGAGTAAAGGTAATGAATAGATAAAAAGGCGCCCAATTTTTATTGGAACCCATCAGGGGTAAAAATACATAATCCCGAAACCAAGTGCTAAGGGTAATATGCCAACGTCGCCAAAATTCGTTAATACTTTGGGATGTGTAGGGGGCTAAAAAGTTTAATTCTAATCTAACCCCGACAAAATAGGCTAAACCAACAGCAATAAAGCTATAACCGCCGAAGTCAAAATAGATTCTCAGGGTGAATAAAAAGGCCTCAAACCAGATATACCAAGCATTGTCGATCATCTTATCTAATTCGATGTAGGGCGCAATGTTATCGGCGAGGACAAATTTCATAAATAAACCGAGGGAAAGCCAACGCAAACCCTTCTCGAAGTTTTCTCCTGTAAATTTGAGGCGAAATCCCTCCATTTGTGGTAATAAATCCCGGCGACGCTCGATCGGACCTGCGACAATCTGGGGGAAAAAGGAGATAAAATTGACATAATCGAGGACGGCTAGGGGTTTCTTTTTCTTTTCCCGTAGGGAGTCCACCACGAAAGCCACCATCTGGAAGGTATAGAAGGATACCCCCGGCGGTATTTGGCTAGGCACGGGAATTGGGGAAAGTTCCTTCCAGTTAGGGGGGAGAGAAACGAACAATCCGATGATTTCCTGCACAAAAAAGCCGAAATACTTGAAGTAGGCGAGGACGAGAATATCGATGACGATAACGATAGTGGCTAGGAGATTCGCTTTCCAGCCGCTCATTTTCAGCACTAGCCAGACCATAATGTAGTTAAAGGCTAGGGAGACGATGAAAACGAGGAAACTGGTGCGACTGGCGTAATAAAACAGGATTAGGGACAGCGCCGCCAATCCGACTCCATCAAAAACACCTCGCCAGAGATTGAAGGACTTCGCCAGGTAGCGCGCCGTTAGGAAAGGAACGCTAAAAAGGATTAATATCCACCAAAATATAAAATCAGAGTAATTCAAGGCGTGTTAACTCCTGATGGTCTGTGTTACCTTGTTTGAGATGGGTTTCCTGACTTCTGATGCTCAGAGACGGGGGATTTTCTTGACAAGCCTATCAAACTTTGTCAGACTTGTCCATAAAATTACCTTCATCCATCCTAAAAAATCGAGGCTAGACAAGCAATGCTTTATCAAAAACTGTTAGATGCACATAAACGCTATCGACAATTTAAGACTTATCCCCATATTGCCGATCAATATTGGTCTAGTCAGTTGGCAGAGCATAATATTAATCCTAATTATGTGGCATATGATGCTAAATCTGGTCAACTTTTTTACAAACCCTTAGGGATCAGTTTAAGCAAAAATAAGCAGGATTTCCTCTTGGGTAGCAAAGTTTTTAACAAAGCTAACGCACTAAAAGCTCTGGCCGATTGTAAATTTTATATCGATGAGCAACAGGAATTAATTATCGAGATCGATGGAGTTAAGTTAATTATTGAGACGGGACAGGATTTAGATATCGCCCATGAAATTTTCCTTTTAGGTGTATATAATTTCCTCTATGACAAGCCCTGTGTAGCGATCGATATTGGCATGAATACGGGTTTTGCTAGTCTCTTTTTTGCCAATCGAGCTAATGTGAAAGCTGTCTATAGTTACGAACCTTTTAAGGCTACCTACGACCAAGCTTTAAGAAATTTTGCCCTCAATCCTAATCTAGCGGAAAAGATTAAAGCTTTTGATTATGGAGTCGGCGCTCGTGATGAAATTATTCAAGTCGAATACGATTACACCGTGAAAGGTAGTGTTGGTATTTCTGGTATTGACAACCAATTAAAACCTTTTGCCTCGAAACAAACAGCTACAGCCGATTTAATTCTTAAACCTTTCACCGATGTGTTTAAAGGTATTACCTCTGATTATCCCGACATCGATATAGTTGCCAAGATTGATTGTGAAGGTTCCGAATACGAAATCCTCGATTCTTTAGCGGCAACTGGTCAATTGGGACAGATGAAAATTATCATGATGGAATGGCATAAAAAGGGTCCCGATGCTTTAGTCAAACATCTGCAAGAATTCGGTTTTATCATCTTTTCCAGGATGCCTCGCAGTAAAAATGTCGGCACTTTGTACGCAATTAAACCCTAAAGTACAGAAGTGAGGTGATGGGGAGATAGGGAAATGGGGAAATGGGGAGATGGGGAAATTTTAACTAATACCCCAAAACCCCAATACCTTCTAACTGATAACTGATAACTGATAACTGCTTTACTGTGCTTGACAATAGGTATTAAAAGCTTCGCCAGTTTCTTTTTCTAATTGTCCGGCTTTTCTTACCTTTTCCTGTGCTAATTTTGCCCCGTTTTTATTGCGAGTTTCGATAACTTGAATTATTTCACGGGTGGCAGTGGCATAATCTTCGTAAACTTGAGCGAAAGCGGTCTTATATTTATCTAGTTCGGTATCCTTCACTTCTAATTTTTTCATATTTTCTGCGGCCTGTTCGATTTTATCGGCGGCTAATAGCCAACTTTTTTGGTCAATTTCTCTCCCTTGACCGTTGGTTAAGGATTTGGTTTCTTGGGCCACTTCGTTGGCAATCCGATAGATTTTTTGACATTGAAACTGTTTACTATCAGCACAACTTGCCAAAAAAGTCAAGCCCATAAATATTAAGATTATTTTGTTATTCATAGCATTGTATTCGAGAGAATTCTGGAGAAGCTTATAACAGTAAACTATCAGCCTCTAGCAGTTTTTTACTGTTATCGACTGATAAGTAGGTGGGTGTTCAAAATTGTCAGATACTCCCCTTATCAAGGGGGATCCCCCCGCCTATCGGCACCCCCCTTATCAAGGGGGGCAGGGGGGATCAAAGACAAAATCTATCTTCAATTTAATTGAAACCACTTACTTAGAACTGTTCAATCTTATAAGATTAAAGTTTAGCACTCGATCGCTGTTAAGCGTGTCTTTTTTGATGCCAATTCCAGGCGTGTTCAACTATTACCTTGAGATCGGCATATTGGGGATGCCAACCGAGAACCTGTTTGGCTTTATCGCTACTGCCGATTAAAATAGGGGCATCGCCTGCCCTTCTGGGACTTTCGCTTACGGGAATATCTAAACCAGTGACCGCTCGCGCTGTTTCAATCACTTCACGCACGGAAAAACCGTTACCATTGCCCAAATTAAACACATTGCTTTCGCCCCCATTTAAGAGATATTCTAAGCCTAAAACGTGAGCTTGTGCTAAATCATTGACATGGATATAATCGCGAACAGCAGTGCCATCGGGAGTATCATAATCCGTGCCGAAAATTGACAGGGAATCCCGTTTTTTCAGGGCAGTTAATAAAGCCAGGGGAATTAAATGGGTTTCTGGTTGGTGATCTTCCCCTAATAAACCACTGGGGTCGGCTCCTGAGGCATTAAAATAACGGAAAGCCACCGATTTTAAACCGTAGGCCGGATCAAAATCCCGAAGAATTTGTTCCACCATTTCCTTACTGGCAGCGTAGGGACTGAGGGGATGATGGGGATGACTTTCCGTCATCGGAATTTCCTTGGGCATTCCATAAATAGCACAGGTAGAAGAAAAAACAAATTTCTTCACATCGGCGGCGATCATCGCTTGCAAAAGAGTCAGACTACCACTAACATTATTTTGATAGTAAATAGCCGGTTCTTGTACCGATTCCCCCACGGCAATAAAAGCGGCAAAGTGCATGACGGCGGCAAGATCACGACTGGCAAATAAATTATCCAGCAGCGATCGATCCCTAGTATCACCGACAATTAACTCAACTTTTAATATATCCTTAATGATTTCGGCGTGACCGTAGGATAAATTATCGAGTACGATGACGGAATAACCGGCATTTTTGAGCGCTAGAACCGCATGGGAACCAATATAACCCGCACCGCCAGTGACGAGAATGGTAGGTTTAACTTGAGACACGCGATCATACCTATTTGAGATTGACTTGTCTATAACTTTATACCCTAATTTTGCTTTTAAGTAAGTGGTTATAATTAAATTGAAGATAGATTTTGTCTTTGATCCCCCCTGCCCCCCTTAATAAGAGGGGTGCCGATAGGCGGGGGGATCTGACAATTTTTAACACCTACCTACTTAGTTGACCATCATGTTAAGTCCCCTCGATCTATCCCTTTCCCTTGACAAAGAAACTTATCAATCACAAATTAAAGATTTAATGGAACAACTGCGATCGCTACAGCAGTCCTGTTGGGAATGTAAATTACCCGTGGTGGTGGTTTTGGAAGGTTGGGCGGCGGCCGGGAAGGGAACTTTAGTCAAAAAAATGGTTAACTATATGGATCCGCGCGGTTTTACCGTCCATCCAATTTTAACCCCTTCCCGCCAAGAGGAAAGTTACCCGTTTTTGTGGCGATTTTGGCAAAAACTGCCAGCAAAAGGCAGTATCGGCATTTTTTATCACAGTTGGTACACCCATCTACTAGAGGATCGACTCTTAAATAAATTGCCCTCCTCCCAGATTCCCCTGGTCATGCGCGATATCAACACCTTTGAGCGACAATTATTTGATGATGGGGTCGCAATCGCTAAATTCTGGATTCACCTCAGTCAAAAGGAATTAAAGTCACGCATCAAAGAATACGCCGAAAATGAGCTAGAATCTTGGCGCGTGCGTCCGGAAGATTGGCAACAGGCCAAACGTTATGATGAGTATGCCAGTTTAGCCGAGGAAATGATTACCTACACTAGCACGGGGGCCGCCCCTTGGACATTGGTGGAGGGCAACTGTCAACGTTGGGCCCGGGTAAAAGTTCTCTCCCAATTAGTCGGTACGATCGCTCAAGCTTTGGATCAGCGCCAATTACCGATCGAACCTCCTGCCAATCTACCACCCCAAGCCCAATTACTGCCCACGGAACCCGATTATCTGGGGAGAGTGGACTTAAGTGCCAAATTGGAAAAAGAAGACTATAAAATCCGCTTGCGTGAGGCACAGGTAGAATTAAGAAAACTGCAATTAAAGATTTTTCAGGCAAATATCCCCGTTTTAGTCCTCTTTGAAGGGTGGGATGCCGCCGGCAAGGGAGGTGCGATCAAACGCTTAACCGATACCCTCGATCCTCGCAGTTATCAAGTGATTGCCTTTGCTGCCCCGACGGAGGAAGAACATCGCTATCATTACCTCTGGCGCTTCTGGCGGAAATTACCCGCAGCCAAAACTATTGGTATATTCGATCGCAGTTGGTATGGACGGGTTTTAGTGGAGAGAGTGGAAGGATTCGCTAAAGATATGGATTGGCGACGGGCATATCAAGAAATTAACGAATTTGAGGCCCAATTAACCCATTCAGGCTGTGTTTTAGTCAAATTCTGGTTACATATTAGCCCCGAAGAACAGTTAAATCGCTTCAACGAGCGCCAAAATAACCCCTATCGTCAACATAAACTCACCGATGAAGATTGGCGCAATCGGGAAAAACAGCCCCTCTACCATGTGGCAGTTAATCACATGGTAGCCCGCACTAGCACCCCCGTCGCCCCCTGGACGATTGTGGCGGCAAATGATAAGTATTTCGCCCGCGTTAAAGTCATAGAAACAGTAATTGCCGCTATTGAAACCGGTTTGAAACAACGGGGATAGGGGAGATAGGGGTATGGGGATTTTTTCGATTCACCCTCCCTTAACCCTGATGTGCTCAGAAGCAGAGTCGAGAACTTCATTGAACGTTTTCAATATCCACCAGAGGAGAAACAATCATGAATCTCAATGAGTTGCCGGGGGCCGAGATCATCTTACCCGGACTGAGGGATCTTCACAATGGTGAGTCTAATACCATTGGGGCGTTGCTAGTTGCGATCGCATCGACGCGCCTAACGGAAGTCGGTTTCGATATCCCTAAAAATCACCTAGCTGCAGAGCCTGAGCTAACCTTGTATGCCTATCTCCAAGAGGAACGGGATGATGCTTATTCTTACTATAATGCTTTGCTGAATCGCCTCAATAGCTTTTGCAATGCACTCGAACTCGGTTATAAAATATGATGACAATTTCCCCCAGTTTAATTTCTCCCGATCTCAGTTTGGCCGATATTCCCCTAGAGGAAACCCTCTCTTTAGGAGTGATGGCTTCTGGTAGTGGTTCCAATTTTGCTGTTTTGGCAGAAGCGATCGCCAAAAAACAACTCAATGCCCGGATTCCTGTCCTCATCTACAATAATCCCGATGCCAAGGTAAAAGAAAGAGCCGATGACTACAATATCCCCGCGGTTTTCCTCGATCATCGTCAATTTAAACCCAGAGAAGAACTCGATCGGGCCATGGTCAAAACTTTCCAGGAATACGGCGTAAAATGGGTAATTATGGCGGGCTGGATGCGAATTGTCACCCCGGTTTTACTAGATGCTTTTCCCGATCGCGTGATCAATATCCATCCTAGTTTACTACCCAGTTTTAAGGGTGTGCGCGCCGTGGAACAAGCTTTAGCTGCGGGGGTAAAAGTGACCGGATGTACTGTGCATATCGCTCGCGCGGAGGTAGATAGTGGCCCAATTTTAATGCAAGCAGTGGTTCCCATTCTCCCGGATGATACCGCGGCTAGTCTCCACGAACGCATTCAAGTGCAAGAACATCGCATTTTCCCGGTAGCGATCGCTTTAGCGGCGAAATTGAGCCTATAGAGATAGATTTCCCGACTCCTTGGCGAGAATACTGGCAAAAAAACGAAAATTCAAGGCAAATCGTTAAATAGGGTTTGCGGCAAAAAGTTTGTTGGTGGGGTTAGGAGTCAGTAGCCAGTAGTCAGGAGTCAGGAGAATTAAGAATGAATAATAATCAGTTAAATGGTCTATTTACAGACTTTATGCTATTTAATCCTTATTTTTGCCGTTTTTGAACCCAGAAAAATTAATTATGCAAGAGGTTTATTAATTATATTAAAAGTAACTCCTTCATAAATTTCCTGAAAACTGAGATCAAAATTGACAGAAGTTAAAGATAAACTGGCATTTTCGCCCTCGTATTCCGTTAATAACCATTTATTTTCTTGAGTTTTGTTATACTGCATGACATAGGGACGACTTTGACTGATCAGAATATATTCTTGAAATTCCGGCAGCGAACGATAATAGAGAAATTTATCACCCTGGTCATAATTTTGAGTTGATTTTGAGAG
>NZ_JADBTF010000385.1:0-8731 GCF_020246295.1 Microcystis sp. M090S1
CATGGGAAGAAAATCGAAATGAAAAGTCAAATTCAGTTGACTGGAGATTTACTACTGCTGATGCTCGTATTAAATTAAAAAAACTCTATCCCTCAATTCAAACTTGACAGACTACTAGCACCCCACCCAAGTGGGTTCTAGCACATTTAAGGTAAAGGCGAAATTAAAAATTGTTGCTATCCTACAGTCAAACGTCTAGAATGGTCATTAATTTTTGTGAATGGTCGGGTCTTCTAACCGAAGGCATTGACGAAAAACACATTGTATCTGTCCTAGAGGCACTATGAAAAAGCTTAAGCAATACTGGACTGCTGAAGCACTGGAAAAAGACTTAGGCGATCCTCTCAATCCCGATAACCCTCTATCCTACAAGCGGGTGATCGAAATTGACGAGAGCGAAGAATTTCCCCACGAGGAAATTCGCTGGTTATACGACTGGAAACTCCAACACTACTACATTCCCACGGATTGCGGCGGTGAATTTACCTCTTTTGAGGAATTTGTCGCTTTTGTGCGCGTACTTTCCCGACGGGATCAAACTATCGGCATCGCTTTTACTACCCTATTCTGGTCGTTTTTAAACTGGATGGCGGGAACCCCAGAACAGAAACAGAAGCTCGCCCGTTTTATCATGGATGACTATGGGGCGATGTGTCTGGGTTACTCGGAAAAGGAACACGGCAGCGATCTGATCAATGGTGATCTGACCGCGACGAAGGTGGAAGGAGGTTATATTCTCAATGGTGAGAAATGGCCGATTAACCGGGCGACTATCTCTGGAGTTTCCTTTATTTTGGCGAAAACCGATGCTAACGGCGGGCCAAAGTGTTTAACCCTATTTATGGTCGATAAACGGCAATTAGACCCCGAAAAATACTATAATTTGCCGAAAATATACACCCATGGCGTGCGCGCCTCGGATATGAGTGGCATTGGTTTTAAGGATTGTTTCGTCCCCGATTCCATGCGTTTACGGGAGGAGGGAGACGGTTTAGAATTAGCCCTGAAAGGTTTCCAGATTACCCGAATGTTGTGCGCTGCTTTTTCCCACGGGGCAGCCGATACCGCTTTGAGAACTACCCTCGGTTTTGCCGTTAATCGGGTAATCTATAACAAAACTGTGATGGATTTGCCCCAACCCCGGCGCACTCTCGTGGATGCTTTCCTTGACATCCTTATTTGCGATTGCGAGACGATTCCGGCCGCGAGAGGTTTTCATATTATCCCCGAACAGTTTAGCGTCTGGGCTTCGGTGGTAAAATATTTTGTCACCGTCCGTCTGGAGGAGATGGTTAATAGTGTTTATGTGGTCTTGGGATCGCGTTTTTATATGCGAGAAGAACACGAATTCGGCATCTTCCAGAAGCTACTGCGGGATAATTCGATTATCAGTATGTTTGACGGCAGTTCGATCGTCAATCTTCATGCTTTAATCCTACAATTGCGTCCTTTAACCAAATATCGGGCTAAACGCAACTCGCGCACCATGTCGGCGTTAAAAAGCCGTTTAGAGGCGATTTTTAGCCTAGAAAAGTCTGTTCCTCCCTTTGAACCCAAT
This sequence comes from Microcystis sp. M090S1, assembly GCF_020246295.1. NCBI lineage: Bacteria > Bacillati > Cyanobacteriota > Cyanophyceae > Chroococcales > Microcystaceae > Microcystis > Microcystis sp. M090S1. The sequence goes on from NZ_JADBTF010000385.1 coordinate 1,559, forward strand.
AATTTAGAGTTATTTGGCCGGGGAATGGATGATTCCCTACAGGGTTTAGAGATTGCCCTTGATATGCTACAGGGATTGAAAGATTCTCAGGAGGTGGACCGGGAAGTATTAGAAAATCTGTTGATGTTGGGTAATTTAGTTTTAGAGGAACTAAATGCTCACGATGAACAGATTAGCCAATCGAAATTCGAGTATGGTCACGACCAATCACCCGAATTGTTCGAGATTGCCAAGAAATACTGTACTTTACACGCCGCTTCCGCTTGTTTACACACTTGGCTTTATAATCGTTCCATCTTGGGTGAATTTTTTGCCCAGGGGGAATGGTTGGTGTTGAGTTTACACCGATTACTGCGAACTCTCCGGCCGCTGCCTTACACTCTATCTGAGGTGTATGTAGAAAATGTTGCCCAAGAATTGCTGAAATTATATCGAGAAAATCAACATTTTTCGATCGTGCCTTTTCAATTAGCCCCTTCACAAACTACCGAGGAAAAAATCCATGAACTCCAACTCCAATCTTAATAATCTCGTACAAAATTGGTTAGTCAAACAGTTAGCTGATCAGTTATCTTTGGATGCAAAAACGATTAATGTGACTGAACCTTTAACCCGTTATGGTTTAGATTCGATCGATGCGGTAACGATGGTGGGTGATCTGGAAGATTGGGTCGGTCAAGAGTTACCTTCTACCCTTTTCTGGGATTATTCTACTATTGAAAAAGCGTCTCTTTTCCTAGTAGAAAACTACGATCTTTCTAATCTTTCCGGTGAGGAAACCCCCGCAGAAGTTGCTCCCGTCGCTGAAAAAGCTGAACCGGCCGTTAGTGGTGGCAAAGGTTGGAGTTTATTCGGTCGTCGTTAATTTTAGGTGTAGGGTGGGTTAGGCGACGACAATTTATGCTAGGGAAAATTATCTAGTATTCGCCGTAACCCACCTATATTAGTTATCAATTGGCTCTGTTCTCTACTCACCAGTATAGGAATTGCTAAGTACCTAAACAAAATTAATTACCCATTTCTCCGTAAAGCAACAATCGCTGTATTTCTTTTCTGTTGCCCGTTCCGCAGTTCTGGAGTTCCCTCTCACCACTAGGAAATTTATTTTGTACGACTACTTATAAATTGAAATATACAAAAAAGGGCGCTCAATTGAGCGCCCTTTTCTCCTAGTAAATAACAAAAATTATCTCAAGATATACACCAGTAAAAACAGGATAATCCAGACCACATCGACGAAATGCCAGTATAATTCTGCCGCTTCGACACCAAAGTGAGATTGACTAGAATAGTGGTCTTTTTGACGAGAACGCCAGAGGACAGATAGAATTAGCACTAAACCGAAGGTAACGTGGAGACCGTGGAATCCGGTTAAGGCATAAAAAGCGCTGGTGAAAACATTAGTTGTCAGACCGAATCCAGCGTGATAATATTCGTATCCTTGACCACAAAGGAAGATAATTCCCATCAGGGCAGTAATGCCGAACCAAAATTGTAAACCGGCATTATTGTTTTGTTTAATCGCCTTTTGTCCTATGTGCATAACAAAACTACTGGACACCAGAATAATCGTGTTAATTGTCGGTAGGGTTAACTCTAATTCTGGCGTGCCGGCGGGGGGCCAAACGGGTAACATGGTACGGTAGAACAAGAAAGCGGCAAATAAGCCTAAAAAGATGGAACTTTCCGCCACTAGAAACAAAACCACACCGAATAAGCGATGATCTGGGTGGCCATGATGCCCGTGTTCCACCGTTTCGTGATGATAATTGACAGAGAGTTGAGAATCTTCGAGCGTTGAACCTTGCATGATTGAATGTCCTTAGTTTACACGGGAGACGGGGAGTGGGGAGATGGGGGGATAGGGTGATAGGGGGATAGGGAGATAGGGTGATAGGGAGATAGGGAAATTTCAGCTAAATTCCTCACTACCCCACTACCCCACTACCCCAACACCTAACACCCAACCCCCAGGGCTAATCCCCCATAATTATTGGGATTCGGCGCCCACTTCGGCGAGGAGATCTTGTACTGATTCCGCTGCTTCTGATTCCTCCAGATCAATACCGTAATCGTAGGGGCCGGACCAAAGAATCGGCATTTCCTCGAAATTCTCGATAATTGGGGGAGAGGAGGTTTGCCATTCTAGGGTTAAAGCGCGCCAAGGATTACGACCGGCGGGTTGACCTTTAAAGGCACTCCAGACCATATTAATAGCGAAGGGAATACTCGATATACCGAGAATATAAGCTCCTGCGGTACTAAGAACATTTAAATCCTGAAACTGCACATCATACAGAGCAATACGACGGTTCATACCCAATAATCCCAATTCGTGCATCGGCATGAAAGTTAAATTCAAACCGATAAAAGTGAGAACAAAGTGGATACGACCGAGAGTCTCGTTATACATCCGTCCGGTCATTTTCGGGAACCAATGGTAAACGGCAGCAAACAGGGCCATTGCCGTACCACCAAATAGTACATAATGGAAGTGACCGACGACAAAATAGGTATCGTGGACGTGGATATCGAAGGGAACAGAAGCCAACATAATCCCGGTCAAACCACCGATGAGGAAGGAAGACAGGAAACCGATCCCAAATAATAAAGACGTATTGAGACTAAGTTTACCCCCCCAAAGAGTGGCACACCAACTAAAGATTTTAATGCCCGTGGGAACGGCGATTAACATGGTTGCCGCCATGAAAAACATCCGTAACCAGCCGGGGGTGCCGCTGGTGAACATATGGTGGGCCCAAACGATTAAACCCAAGAAACAGATGGTGAGACTGGAATAGGCGATCGCTCGATAACCAAAAATCGGTTTGCGGGCGTGAACCGGTAATATCTCCGATATCGTGCCGAAAAAGGGCAAGATCATGATATAAACGGCAGGATGGGAGTAAAACCAGAACATATGCTGATAAACCACCGGATCGCCGCCGCCGGCGGGGTTAAAAAAGCTCGTGCCGGCGATTAAATCAAAGGACAAGAGAACGAGAGCAGAAGCGAGAACGGGGGTGGAAAGCAGTACCAGAGTCGAGGTGGCCAGCATTGCCCAACAAAATAGCGGCATACTGTACAAATCCATCTCAGGAATCCGCATTTTCAGGATCGTGGTGATAAAATTAATCGAGCCTAAAATCGAAGAAGTCCCGATCAATAAAAGGCTCAAAATCCACAATTCTTCGCCCCATTTGCCGCTAATTAAGCTTAAAGGTGGGTAGGAAGTCCAACCGGACTGGGGTGCGCCGACAAAGAAACTGGATAATAATAGCAGCCCGCCGGGGGGATTAAGCCAGAAAGCCACAGCGTTAAGACGAGGAAAAGCCATATCTTCCGCCCCAATCATCAGGGGAATGAGATAATTGGCAAAACCCGCCCCAACCGGAACGATCCAAAGAAAGATCATGATCGTTCCGTGCATGGTCATGAATTGGTTATATAGTTCTGGGGAGACGAAATCGGGGTCGGGAGTGGCTAATTCTGTCCGCAGCACTTCCGCGAAAGCACCGCCAATAAAGAAGAAAAGAAAGGCAGTCACCAGATATTGAATACCGATGACTTTATGATCGGTGCAGAAAGTAAAGTAATCTGTCCACTTGCGGTGATGGATCACCTCGGGAACGGTTGCTGGGGTGGTTATTTCCGTTGATGCTGTCATAATGCCAATATTTTAGATGACAAGAAAAATTACATTTGGTGCTGATGGGCAACTTGGGCGAGGATTTCAGCGTCGATGCCCATTTCTTCGGTGTAGGGGGTCAAATATTGACTATCAGAGCGATCTTTAGCGGTCATCGCTACGGTTTGATCGCTGTCAACTTCGGCGATCGTATTATCCTGCACCCATTGGTCGTAATCCCCTTGGGAGTGAACCACAAAGCTAGATTTCATGCCACCGTGATAGGCCCCGCAAAGTTCCGCACAAATGATCGGATATTGACCAATTTGGTTGGATGTGAACGATAAAACCGTTTCCTGTCCGGGAATAACGTCCTGTTTTAGACGCAATTGGGGAACCCAGAAAGCATGGATCACATCCCCTGCTTCCATATTCAGTTGGACGGGGCGATTGACGGGAGCGTGCAGTTCCCCGGAAACAATGCCAGTTTCGGGATAGGTGAAGATCCAAGCGTATTGAATGCCTTTAACATTGACCACTAGGGGGGGAACTCCTTCACCATCGTAGGAATTGCCGATACCTAGGGCTACCCTGCGATCGCCGCTCAGGGCCATCATCGTGCCGTGGTGATGACCGTGGTGGGCGATTTCTCCTTGGCCACCCTTGGAAATCAAGGGATCGAGACCGCCGATATTGTTATAAATCTCGAAGCTATAGACGGCAAGGATAAAAACGATTACCGTCGGGATGGCTGTCCAGAAGATTTCTAGGGGTACATTGCCCTCCACTGCCGGCCCGTCGGTTTGATCCCCCGGTTGGCGGCGAAAGCGAATCACTATATAGATAATCACGCCTTCAACTATTAAAAATAGTCCCGTGGCGATGGTCATCATCAGATTAAAGATACTATCTATTTCCTTGGCATCTTCGGAAGCGGCCACCGGCATTAAGCCATGATTTTGGCCATACCAGAGACTAATTAAGGTCAAGGCGATCCCGAGTACGAGCGTCAGGATACTGCTGGGAATTTTCACGGTCTTTTCAATATTTTCAATAGTGGCTACTTATTCAAGGCTAAAACATGATTCCCCTATAGATGGGAAATTTAACCGGCATCTTCTGAGAATTTTATCTTTTCTTTGGGATCGTTTTCAGGGAAAGTATTTTAAATAACTAATTTTTATATCTTATTCTGAGTTTATGTAAACAAATGTAACGGAAATGGCCAGAAATCTAAAGAATATCTAAAAGCTTTTACCGGTCGTAAAAAAACTCATTCACAGTGATAACTAACTGGCAAACAAAGCCATGATCTTTGATGACAGACTCCTTGAGAACAGGCAAACCGATGACCGAATCTGTTTTTAACCCGACACCCCTAAGAGAAACCGGCCATATTCAGGTGTGGATGCGCCGCTTAGTCTGGAAAATTGCGATCGCTACTTTCGCCCTAATGGTAGTGGGTGCTGCCACCAGAGTTATGAACGCCGGTTTAGCTTGTCCCGATTGGCCGCTGTGTTACGGTCAATGGATTCCCAGTCAGCAGATGAATCTACAGGTATTTCTGGAGTGGTTTCACCGTCTCGATGCCTCTTTGATCGGGTTTAGTACGCTCGCTCTCGTCGGTCTGTCTTGGTGGTATCGTCGCCATCTTCCCCCTTGGCTGTTCCCCTCTGCGATCGCTACCTTGGCTTTAATTCTCCTGCAAGGAGTCCTGGGAGGATTAACCGTCAGCCAATTACTGCGATTTGACATCGTAACCGCCCATTTAGCCACAGCTTTGCTCTTTTTTGCCACCCTAATCGTCATTGCTATCTGTCTGACTCCCTACCGTGGCACAGGTACAGTCGGGAAACTAACTGGGATGGGAATGGTCGCCACCAGTCTAGTTTATCTGCAATGTCTCCTCGGCGGTCTCGTCGGTTCCCGTTGGGCTGCCCATCAGTGTTTAACGGTTTCCCAACTCTGCACCGTGATGAATAGCCACATTATCGGGGTTTTTCCCGCCACTATCTCGGTGTTAACCCTAGTTTTCTTCGCTTGGCGAGCTGCCGCTATCCATCCTCTCCTCAAAAAACTAGCTTTTAGCGCCGGGGGATTAGTTGCCCTACAGGTGTTTTTGGGCGTTGCCACCCTGAAACTGCATCTACAGGTGGAACCCTTAACCATTACCCACCACAGCATCGGTGCGCTATTGGTGGGAACCCTCGTCGCTTTTACCACTTTCGCCCTTCGCGATCGTTCTTTCGCTCCTAAGTAACTAGACACAATTAATTGCACATATCTAACCACCTCTTGCCTTTTGCCTCTTGCCCATCCTAACCAAGAAGTTAATTTTGTCCCATTACTTATAAGCCATCTCTAAGGATTTAATCACGATGACTGGAACTCAAGCCCTTCGCCACCACGATAATTTTTTACAAGTCGCTAAAAGTTATTATCAACTCACCAAACCGCGAATTATTCCTCTACTGCTGATTACTACAGCCGCTTCTATGGAAATCGCCTCTAAAGGCCAGGTTTCCCCCCTCTTACTCTTTCTTACCCTCCTCGGTGGCACTCTCGCCGCCGCCGCCGCTCAAACCTTAAACTGCATCTATGATCGCGACATCGATCACACCATGCTTCGCACCCGCGCCCGTCCGATCCCCTCCGGTCGCGTGCAACCCCTCCACGCCCTCATTTTTGCCCTCGTTTTAGCCTCCCTTTCCCTAGCACTTTTTGTCTTTTTTGTCAATACTTTGAGCGGATTTTTAGCAATGACCGGCATCGCATTTTATATGCTGATTTATACCCATCTGCTCAAGCGTCATAGTATCCAAAATATTGTTATCGGTGGCGCGGCTGGCTCGATTCCTCCCCTAGTCGGTTGGGCGGCAGTAACGGGCGATCTCGGTTGGATTCCTTGGATTTTATTCGCCATTATTTTCCTTTGGACTCCTCCCCATTTTTGGGCTTTGGCTTTAATGATCAAGGATGATTATGCAGAAGTGGATATCCCGATGATGCCCGTAGTTAAAGGGGAAGAAGCCACTAGCGAGCAGATTTGGCTCTATACTTTAATCGTTGTTCCTTTCACTTTCCTCCTGATTTATCCCTTGGCTGCCTGTGGTGTGGTCTATGGTGTAGCGGCTTTGGTTTTAGGGTTTGTTTTCCTGAAAAAAGCTTGGCGATTAAAACAGAATCCTTTTGATCGGGATATCGCTCGATCGCTGTTTAAATATTCCATTCTTTACATGATGTTATTATGTACAGCTATGGTGATCGATAGTTTACCCATGACCTCTCATCTCATCGCTACAATTGCCAGTTTATTCTCCTGTAGTTAGGTTTTGCTGAAAAAGTTTGTTGGTGGTGTCGGGAGTCAGGAGTCGGGAGTCAGGAGTCAGGAGATTATTTTCATTTATGCTCCCCATCTCCCCATCTCCCCCCGCAACGCGCACGAAGTGGTCTCCCCATCTCCCCATCTCCCCAATTCATAATTGATAATTCATCGGAAATTTTGGGTCTGAAACCCCGCCGTTCTAGGTTGGCTTTACGTTAGA
>NZ_JADBTF010000386.1:0-13924 GCF_020246295.1 Microcystis sp. M090S1
TGACCGCCTATAGCTTCTTGTACTTGTTGCGCGCGACTTTTTACCCGGCCAAGCTTTTCTGGTCGGAACCCCCTAAGCCGAGTTTTCAAGGTGCTGCGCCGTCCACTTGGTTTTCGAGACTGGCCTTTTAATTCTAACGTCAAGCCAACCTAGAACGGCGGGGTTTCAGACCCAAAATTTCCGATGATTTTCCAGTTGGAACAGTTTACAATAAGATTTGTAAAAATTTATAAATAATTATGAGCGAAAAAGTTGTCCTGATTGTCGGTGCTACGGGGGGTATAGGTGCCACTTTAGCGCGTAAACTAGCTGTTAATGGTCATAAACTCGTATTAGTGGCCAGAAATGCCGATAATTTATCTAATTTAGCTGGGGAGTTGTCTTGTCCCTCTTTAATTGTGCCGACGGATATCACCAATCCGACTCAGGTAGAAACTTTGATGGAAAAAATTGTCTCCCATTACGGCCGGTTGGATGTGTTGGTTAATGCGGCCGGAGCCGGTGTGATGAAACAATATAATAAAATCACGCCGGAAGATTTAGATAAAATGCTCGACCTCAATCTGAAGGGAAGTTTTTATACCTGTCAGGCTGCCGCTAATGTGATGAAGGAAAATAAAGCCGGTCATATCTGTAATGTGGTGGGAATTTTGGGTAAGCATTCTATGGCTATGGCTGCCGCTTATTGTGCTTCTAAGTACGGGGTGGTCGGTTTTAGTAAATGTTTGGCCGATGAGTTAAAACGCTATGGTATTAAAATGACTTTATTCTATTTTGGTGGTGTCGATACTCCTTTTTGGGATCAGGTGAGCTTAAAAGTTGATCGCAATAAAATGTTAACCGCTCAAACCGCCGCCGATGCTATCTATTTTGCCATGAATGCTGAACCCCAAGCCGTCCCCATGGAAATTAATATTCAACCCGATAGTCATCTCTTTTTTTAGTCATCAGCTTTTTCAGTTATCAGTTATCAGTGAATAGCATTAAGTGGCAAGTTCGGAGTTTTATTTTCAATGTTTACTGCTCACTGAAAAAAACCTTTTTTTGACTTTATCTATGTTTGTTGATCATATTCATTTTTATGTAGAATCGGCCAAAAAATGGCGAGATTGGTTTGTGCGGGTGATGGATTTTCAGGCGATCGCAAGTTTAGTTAATCTCCACACGCACACGGAAATAGTTGGCAATGGCATCCAAAAAGATAAAACTAAACAGATTATTTTTATCTTATCTTCTCCCTTAAATTCCCTTAGTCCCGTGGCGGAATTTTTAGGTAAATATCCTGAAGGGGTGGCGGATGTAGCTTTTCAAGTAGAGGATTTAGACAGTTTAGCTAGGAGAATTAAACAGGACATTTTTATTGAGGAAACTGTTTTGGCTAGGGGTAAGATAAAAAGCTGTCAAATCTCTAGCATTGCTGATCTCAAACATACGTTAATTGAAAGGCAGGGAATCACGCCAATTTTAGCCGATCCTCATCTGATTCAATACGATAGTCAGCAACAATATAATCAGGATATTCTGGCAATTGATCACTTAGTTTTAAATGTTTTTCAAGGGAATTTAGAGTTAACAGCCAATTGGTATGAGGAAAATTTAGGCTTTAAAAAAAGGCAAACTTTTACTATTAAAACGGAGCGTTCTGGTCTTTATTCTCAGGTACTTGTTTACCCGAAAACTGAATTAAAATTACCGATTAATGAGCCAGATAGTAACAGTTCTCAAATTCAAGAATTTTTAGATATTAATCAAAAATCTGGCATTCAACACATTGCTTTAAAAACAGAAAATATTGTAAACTTAACTCAAAAATTCCGAGATAGGCAGGTAGAATTTTTATCAGTTCCCGACAGTTATTATCAACTAATTAACTATCAAAAAAAAGATTTTAATATTGCTGATTGGGAATGGTCAGAAATTAAAAAACAGGAAATTCTCATTGATTTTGAACAAAATAGTCATTCCCTCCCGGAAAAGCCGACTTTACTGCAAATTTTCACTAAACCAATTTTTTCCCAGCCGACTTTCTTTTTTGAATTAATCGAGCGACGTCATGCCGCTAGAGGTTTTGGAGAAGGCAACTTCCAGGCCCTATTTGAAGCGATCGAACGGGAACAAATACAGCGAGGAACTTTAGATTAGAGTCAGAAAAGCGATAATTTTTCCCATCAGACTAAGTAGGTAGGTGTTAAAAGTTTTCAGGCACCCCCCTTATCAAGGGGGGCAGGGGGGATCCCCCCGCCTATCGGCACCCCCCTTATCAAGGGGGGCAGGGGGGATCGAACCTAAAATCCATTTTTAGTTTAATTATAACCAGCTACTTATCAACGATGACGTAATTCAATCACATCTTTTTTGATCGTGACATCATAGGAACCAAAAAAAGTTTGTCCCAAGAGTCCTAACCCTTCCATTTGGGGAGAAATACCAACAATCTGATTAGATAAAACCACCTCGCCAACTTTAATAGAATTAATGCGACCAAGATAAACCCTAACGACACCGCCAGCGGTATGAGCGAGTACTTCCCTTTCCCGTTTGACTTTCATCGCTTTTGCCATGGCATCGGTGAGGACGATGCCACTAGCTCCCGTATCAAAAAGCATTTCATAATAGTGACGGTGATTAAAAACCACCATCACCGTGGGAATGCCGTTAACCCGGCGTTGAATCGGTAACTGATAAACTTGCGGGGAATTTTTCCTATTTCTAGATGAACCGCCACAGAGACGGCTAAGATCTATCTGTTGTCCATCTGCTCTTTGGAGAAAGCATTCCGATTGAGCGAGAGTCGCGGCGGTGAAGGGAAATAACAGCAGGGTGCTGGACAAAGCGATCGCAGAAATAGACCTATTCATGGGTTTAACATCGAGAAGACCGACTCGGAAAAGAACGCTTCTAGCTCTATAATTCCCCAAAAATGCGGGAAAATAACAGGAGTTTAACCCGGGGGCCAAGCCATTGGGCGATCGCCTAAGAGATGGACATGAAGATGAGCGACGGTTTGACCCCCATGTTCCCCATTATTGATCACCACGCGATAACCTTGACTTAATTTAGCTTCGGCGGCCACCTTTTTAACAGTTAGTAACAAATGTCCCAATAAATCGCGATCGCTGTCGCTAGCTTCCTCTAGTTTCGGAATCGGTTTTTTGGGGATAATGAGGATATGGGTGGGTGCTTGGGGATTAACATCTCGAAAAGCGAGAACCAGATCATCTTCATAGACGATCGAGGCAGGAATTTCTTTACGGATAATTTTGCTAAAAATAGTCTCGCTCATAGACAAATTGCTTTTTTTTTAACTATACCATTAAGCTCTCAGCTTTTCTGGCTAGGTTATCCCTAGAAATACGCTGATTTTCTGGGTAAATTCCCAGATAAAATCATTTTTATGCGGAAAACTAGCCGAACATCCTGTTTCATTTTCCTAAGAACTCACTTTATTTTTACTTGAGCCAAAATGTTAGCAAGGGTTTGGAGTGCGGCAATTATCGGCATCGATGCCATTAAAATCGGGGTAGAGGTGGATGTATCGGGGGGATTACCCGGAATTGCCGTGGTGGGTTTACCCGATACGGCCGTGCAGGAGTCGAAAGAAAGGGTAAAAGCTTCCCTAAAAAATGCTGGATTTGCCTTTCCCATCCGCAAAATTGTCATCAATTTAAGTCCCGCCGATATCCGCAAAGAGGGGCCGATTTATGATTTACCGATTAGTATCGGCATTTTAGGGGCTTCCGAACAGGTAGAAGCCGATTTATTGGGGGATTTTCTCTTTTTAGGTGAATTATCCCTCGATGGTAGTTTGCGTCCCGTGGCGGGGGTTTTACCCATTGCTGCCGCCGCCGAAAAAATGGGGATTAAGGGTTTAGTGGTTCCCGCCGATAATGCCAAAGAAGCGGCCGTGGTCAAAGGCGTACAAGTGTATGGGTTTCGTCATCTATCGGAAGTGGTAAATTTCTTAAATGAACCCGATCGCTATTCACCGATGACTTTTAACGCTGCCGAGGAATTCGGGCGATCGCAGGTAAATCTCCCCGATCTCAAGGATGTCAAAGGCCAAGCCATTGGCCGTCGGGCCCTGGAAATTGCCGCAGCTGGAGGTCATAACCTAATTTTTGTCGGGCCGCCGGGCAGCGGTAAAACCATGTTAGCGCGACGTTTACCCGGAATTCTGCCCCAGCTTACCTTTGCCGAATCCCTAGAAGTCTCCCAGATTCATTCCGTCGCCGGATTACTGAAGGATCGAGGTTCCCTGGTGCGCGAGCGTCCTTTTCGCAGTCCCCATCACTCCGCTTCCGGAGCGGCACTGGTGGGAGGTGGCACTTATCCCCGACCGGGGGAAATCTCCCTTTCCCACCGTGGTATTTTATTTTTGGACGAATTAACGGAATTTAAGCGCAGTGTCTTGGAATATCTCCGGCAACCCCTAGAGGATGGTTATGTGAGCATTTCTCGCACTCGTCTTTCCGTCGCTTTTCCGGCCCGTTTTACCCTAGTGGCCAGTACCAATCCCTGTCCCTGTGGTTATTACGGCGATTCGGTGCAACCCTGCAGCTGTTCACCGCGACAACGGGAACAATATTGGGCGAAATTATCGGGGCCGCTTTTAGACCGTATTGACCTACAAGTGACGGTAAATCGCCTGAAACCGGAAGAAATGACCCAAGAGAGTCGGGGAGAAGCTTCTGAGCAAGTGCGGCAACGGGTAGAAAGGGCCAGACAAAAGGCCAGCGATCGCTTTCAGAATACGGGGATTCGCTCTAATGCGGAGATGAATTCCGAGCATTTGCGGGGTTTTTGCGCTCTTGATCAGAGCAGTCGCCATATTTTAGAAGGGGCAATCCGAAAATTGGGTTTATCGGCCCGAGCAATGGATCGCATTCTCAAAGTTGCCCGCACCATTGCCGATTTAGGAGATAGTGAAATGCTGAAAAGTTCCCACGTTGCCGAAGCAATTCAGTATCGCACTCTCGATCGTTTAAGTTAGGGTTTGCGGCAAAAAGTTTGTTGCTGGGGTTAGGAGTCGGTCGTCAGGATTCAGGAGACAGGAGACAGCTTTTTTCTTCCCACTTCCCACTTCCCACTTCCCACTTTCAAGTCAGAATAACAGAATGACCTCCCACACAGCAAAAGCGATTAAGTAGGTAGGCGTTAAAAATTATCAGACACCCCCGTTATCAAGGGTAGGGTTGATTCATGAATCAACCCTACCTTATCAAGGGGGGATCAAGGGAGGATTAAAGGCAAAATCCATTTTTAATTTAATTATAACCAGCTACTTAATCGGGCGATTCTAAGCGTTTTTGCCATTCTCGATCGATTTTATCGGAGCGCTCGCTCTCTTGTTCGAGATAGTCTTGATCCGTAGAATAACTAATATCAGCATCCCTAATCACTTTTTGGTCGGCAAATTGACGAGAGTAGGCAAGTTTTTGCTCTAATTCAGGATTATTTTGGGCTAATAAATCTGCTCTTTTTTCTCGCTGTTGATTGCGTTGATTAACCCGCTTATTTCTCCACTGTAAAAAGAAATAACGACCGAGGGGAATCCCCAAAAAAGCAGCGGCATAACTGAGGAGAAAACCGTAGATACCTGTGACTATCGACCCCAGAGAACCGCTCAAATCAACACTATCACTGTTGAGCAAAAATCCTAAAACTAAAGCGAGGATAAAGTTAACCACCCCTAAACCTAAAGCTAAGATAATTTGACCGCTATCCGCTTCGCTAAACTTCCAGCTTTTTTCTCTTAGATAGGGTGACAATGCTTGTACTTTTCTCTCTTTGGTTGTCACCTGTAGATCGGGAAAATAATAGATAATATCGCCTCGATCAGACACTTGCGGCAACCCATTAAAGCGAGTTAAAACTGGGAGTATATAATCTTCTGTCTCCTCATGACTGGGGGTAATACTATCGAGATAGGGAGCAATTTGTGGAGCGATAATCGAGCCACGATTATTTTGAATTACTTTACCGATAGTTTGCCAGCGTCTCTCCTCTAAATTAAAATTAGGATCGCCGTCGCCAAAAATAAAAGAAAAAACTGCCTCGAGAAAATTCATCTTACTAGGGGGTTTTTCTGCCTTAACTTCCCGATCTCTTCTTTCGTAGTAGTTATTACTAAAATCGGGATAAAAAATCCAGAAAAAGTCCGTGGGAAAGAAGTTAATATTAATTTTGCTATCTCCAGAATTGTTATCCGAGTCACCATCTTTGAACATTAAGCCTATCAGGATCGCCAGAATAGCGAGCAACAGGATTAAAATCGAAATAATTAAAACAATGCCAAAGGAAATGCGAATAACATAAAAAACTACTTGCCAGATTTTACTCCCGAAAGCTTTTAACTGCAATTGCCAATATTTATTCAGAAGAATTGAGCGAAAATTTTCGGGAAAAAGATAGATAATCTCCCCCGTATCTGCTACCTGTAAATGTCCCCCCGCTTCCGCCGCTAAAGCTAATAATCCCTGTTGTGCAGCGTTAATCTCTAAACCCGATTTTGCCGCCACATCACCCACCGTAACCCGATAGCCTAATTTTTCGATCGATTGTAATAGAGACTCTTGGGGATTCATAGAAAATACTGTTCCTGTCGATTATCCTATTTTCTAGTTTAGTTTTGATTTTGTCTTTTTGGCAGCGGCTATCTTGATTGACAGGTGCGGCATTTTGGACTCGATCGAGAAAATATCGTTATAATTGTTCCAATAGTCGCAAAAAGCAGGGCTAAACTGTATAAATAGTTACTTTATAAGCAATTATCAGAGGTGAGCATGAATGCGTCGGAACAGGCAAAAGGATTAGAATTAACGGCGAAGATCGCCACACTCGTCAACCTGTTTAAACAACAATTCCCCGATGCAAAGGCAGATCTGAAACCTTGGCGCAATGATCCCCACACAAGGGAGTTAACGGATCCCGACTCGATCGATATCGCTTTCCATTTTCCCGGTTGGAGTCCCAGAATTCAAGGGCGCAGTATTCTGGTACAAATTCGTTTTCATCTCGATAGCGAGGATCAGTATCAGCGTTTGATTGGCTTAGAAATGCAGGCTTTTAACCATCAAGGAACCGCTTGGCGACTATCTACGGTGGAAAATTGGCAATTAGTCGGCAATTATCAACCTTCTCCTAAGGTGGCTGATAAGTTAAAATATTTCAGCCGGCAGGTGTTTGAAGTTTTTAAAAATGAGCATCGATAAGGCTCTTTTGGCACTCTCGGCAAAAGATCGTTATTCGATCGAGATTAAATCGGTCATAATGTCAAGCTATAGGACTAAATTAATTCTTGAAAGTGCTTCGCTTTAGCGGAAATTTTTAACATTTTTTCTGGTTGATCGTGAATATCACTTTTTTGAGAAAGTTTACGGCTGCTGGTGGTTGTTTTAGAAATACTGATATTTTTAATACTAACAAAGCGATATTGATAGTCCCGAAGAAAATCGGGTTGATTCCAAAATAAGCGTCCGATTTCACGACAATAGGAGACAAAGCATTTGGCTCCTTGTAATTGTTTAATTATCGATGAATTATCATCTCTGCTTTTCTTCATTTCCAAACAAAGGATAACTTTTTCAGAAGTGGTATTAGCGATAATTATAAAATCTGCACGCTTACACTCACCTTTACTACTACCAGTAAAAATTTTGCGGACATCAAAAAACTCATCTAGCTTGATCACAATAACTCGATCGGGTTCAGGCATTCCACTAATCACAAACGAATAGTTATCTTGATTTTCTGTCAGTTTCAGTAAATAACTATCTCGTTTGTATTCTTTTTTATACTCTAACTCTACTATCGCACAATCCCTAACCATTTCTTTGAGGATAGCAATATCAGACATTACTCCTCACCCCAAATAATAGCCGTTTGAATACGATTCATATTTTCGATAGTAGTATCAAAACTACGCGCTTCAATACCCATTTCTGGATCAATTTTAGCAGGGTTTAAAGTGTGACATTTGGTCTTTCTTTTTTGTCCTTTTAACATCTTTAAAGCTTTTTCAGCAATATAGACTTTAACTTGATTAGCCGATAATAATTCCTCTTGTCTAAAGTAGTTGCTCAATTTTTTCTTTGAGGCCAAATCTTGGCCCCGTTAATAGTCTTCGCCAAGTATCTAAAAAACCGAATAAAGCATAGGTAGCATAAGTTTTACCTGTATTATTACCACCACAGATAATTGTGAGGTCGCCTAGACTGAATTCTGCCTGTTTTAAAATGCCAAGATTTTTAATTTTAACTTTCATATTTGTCTTAGTTTTAATATTCACGATTATAGATAATTGTGGATCATTTGATCAAGTCCCAAACTATACATTCAACTTTGGTTAAGTAGGGAGGCAGAATTATTTGTAGGATGGGTTAGCGGTAGCGTAACCCATGCAGGCGTTGGGTTTCATGCTTCAAACCAACCTACGTTCATCTTATATTTAATTCCACCCACCCACTTATCAAGGTTACTTACAGAAATTATAACTTTTCTAAGGCTTTTCTCTCTTTTTCAGTCACTTCTCGCCATTGACCGGGTTGTAATCCTGTTAAGCATAATTTATTGTTTTTGTCCATAGTAATGGCTGTTCTAATTAATCTTAAAGTGGGATAACCAACGGCAGCCGTCATCCGTCTTACCTGACGATTTCTCCCCTCAGTTAAGGTAATTTCTAACCAAGCGGTGGGAACAGATTTTCGATAACGAATCGGTGGCTCTCTGGGGGGTAAATCTGGTTCAAAATCTAGTAAATTAACTATTGCTGGTCGAGTGCGATAATCCTGAATATGAAGACCTTGACGCAATTTTTCTAGAGCGTTTAGGTCAGGAATTCTTTCGACTTGTACCCAATAGGTACGCGGATGAGCAAATTGACGATGACCCAAACGATGCTGTAATTGACCGTTATCTGTGAGTAATAATAATCCCTCGCTGTCCCTATCTAAACGACCGACAGAATAGATATTCGGGATGGGAATATAATCTTTTAAAGTCGAGCGACCATTTTCATCAGTAAACTGACATAATACATCGTAGGGTTTATAAAAAAGGATATATTTATTCAAGGGAAAAAGGAGATAGGAGTCAGGAGCTTTTTGCTTTTATCAGTAAAAATCAAACAGTAATCCGTGAAAAGAAAGCTCTGAACTTGCCACTTAATACTGTTCACCGAATACTTAAATCTGATTACTGATTACTGATTACTGATTACTGATCACTGATTCAATCCCGTTGATGGGAGAATTGATAAGCACCGACAATCGAGAGAAGAATAGCGACGATTAATAAAATAGGGATAGCGAACCAAGGAAATTGATTTATATCGTAGGCTGCGGCTCTTAATCCCAGACTAGCATAGGTGAGGGGCAAGGAATAAACAATAACTTTTAATGGCCAGGGTAAGGTTTGGGGATCGAAAAAAGTTGCTCCTAAAAAAGACATCGGCACGATTAAAAAGTTATTATACAGACTGACACTTTCGAGGGATGTAACTCGCAATCCGACAATTGCCCCTAAACCGGCAAAGACGGCACAATTTAAGATTAAAACTAATAAAAAGAGGGGATTGAGAAAACTGGCAAATTTTCCTGTAAATAAGATAGCAACGAGAATCACTGATGCAGAAGTCATTACACCGCGCAAAATTCCCGCAAAAACTTTGCCTAAAAATAATGAGAGGGGATGGACGGGAAGTAATAATAATTCCTCGAAGGTTTTACTAAATAAGCGATCGCCACAGATGGAAAAGGTGGTTCCCCCGAAACTGATCGCCATTGAGGACAGGGCCACCATTCCGGGTAAAATAAATTCTAGATAAGAATCGCCGAGTGAGGGTTTCATCGAGCGATCGAGGGCGCTTCCCAACCCCAACCCGAAACCGATAATATAGATTAGGGGAGAAACTAAACCTGTGGCGGCGATCTGAAGGACTCTCGCCCGTAAATCTAGCCATTCTCCCCAAAATACGGTTAAAGTGTCTGTTAATATCGTCTGAGCTTGAGCTAGTTTCACTGGTATTTTGGTTAATTAGTAAATATACTTTTGATAACTATTCCCTGAAACTTCATGGTGCGATTTGGTAGATGCTTTTTACCTGAGTCAACCGAGTGGCAAACAGTAACACCGCTAGAATATCCTCCCTTTCCAAATCATCGTAGTCGGCTAAAATGTCTTCGATACTCATGCCAGAACTAAGTAATTCTAGGATAAATTCAACAGGATAACGCAATCCTCGAAGGCAGGGTTTGCCATGACAGATATTTAAATCGAGGGTGATTCGCTGCAAAAGTTGTTTTTCCATCGGTAATTCAGTTGCTTGTCATCTGCCTTTTTCCCCAAGGGATATTTCTAAGAAGAAAGTTGCCCGCTACTTTGTCCTTAGCTGCTATATTAACTGGTTAAACCGTGTTTTAGGGCAAAACGTACCAATTCCGTGCGACTATTAGTACCAGTCTTGCTAAATAAGCGACTGACGTATTTTTCTACGTTTCTGACACTGGTTTCTAGACGACTGGCAATTTCTTTATTCATCAATCCCTCCGCTACTAAATCTAAAACACTTTGTTCCCGGGGGGTAAGGTCAATTTTAATCGGGGGGGGAGTAGTAGTAAAAGTGTTATGTTGTCCCACCTGCTGTTTTAATTCCCGGATATCTCGGGCAATTTCTTCTAATCTAGCGTTTTCGCTGGTGGCTTGCAGGGATTGACGACGGCGCTCGATTAAAGACTTGATTAATGCTTCTAATTCTTCGGGATCGAAAGGCTTGGATAAATAAGCATCACAACCGGCATTATAACCCTGAATGCGATCGCTCGTCATCCCCCTAGCAGTGAGAAAAACCACGGGAATTGTCTGAAAACGAGCATCTTCGCGCAATTTCTTCAGAAACTGATAGCCATCCACCTGCGGCATCATAATGTCGGAGATGACTAATTCCGGAATTTCTTGATTGAGTAAATCCCAGGCTTCGTTAGCATTACTAGCAGTTCTTACCTCGAAGTCATCCCCGTACTGTAGATATGCTTGCACAGATTCACGAACCCCGGGTTCGTCATCCACTAACAAAACTTTCGCAGGTGTGTCCATCAATTTCTCGCAGCGATCGAATATTGTCCGAATCCTATCTTATCAGCTATCAGGAGCCGGTCGTCAGGAGCCGGTCGTCAGGAGTCAGTAGTCAGGAGGCAGGAGATAGGAGTCAGGAGACAGGAGATTATTTTTATTTATTCTTCCCACACCCTACACCCCACACCCCACACCCTACACCCCACACCCCACTTCCCCACTTCCCCACTTCCCAGATCATCCTCAAGATAGTGACGGTGAGTTAAACTAGCAGATAGAACTAAAAAGTTACAAAAATCACCTAGATTATTTTAGAATCCTTTCACCATTCTTAACAAATCCCGTGACCATTCTCTGCTGGCTCGATCGCATTAGTGCTTCTGATCGCCCCCTGGTGGGGGAAAAAGCTTTTATTGCCAGTGAATTACACCAGCGAGGATACCCAATTATCGGGGGATTTGCCATTTTTAACCGCATTTTTGCGGAATTTTTGGAAACTATCAACAATGCTGACTCTTTCTTGACTGATTTTCCGCAATCTTCCCTCTATTTAGACGTAGATAACGCAAAAGCTCTGCAATTAGTCGCCAAAGAGAGTCGGCGCGCCGTTTTACAAGCGCAAATTCCTCCTCTCTGGTTAGAAGAACTAGCGGCGGCCGTGGCACAATTATCCATGGATACCCTAGTATGGCGCTTTTCCCTACCAGCTAATCTGGCTCGGCGAACGCTCGGTTTATTTTCCGCCCCCATCAGTGGAATTAAAGCAGATAATCTAGAAAATGCCCTAAAACAAGCTTGGGCGGAGTTATTCACCGCCAGAAGTCTATTTTATTGGCGAAAAATGGGAATTGGTTTAGAAAACATTCAATTATCTTTACTGGTACAACCGTTATTACCGGCCAATTGTGCGGGAAATGTGTTGATTAATGACGATAACTGGCAAATTCAGGCAGTTTGGGGGTTAGGACACAGTTTAGTTAATGGAGAAGTGGCACCGGATACCTACATTATCGATCGCTCCGGTCAATTACGCAGTCGGCAATTAGGCAATAAATCCCGCGCTTATTATCTCAATAGTGACAGTAATCTGCTCGCGCCACAATTATTAGCACCCAGTTTACAGGAAAGCTACTGTTTAGATAATTTCGCCCTCGATCGCCTTTGTCAACTGGTTCAATCTCTGCTGACGGAAAAACCGACGTTAACCAGCATAGAATGGCTGATGATGCTGGATGGTCAAATTTATATTCTTAGCTGTCACAGTCAGGAAATCACCGCTACTACCTGCCATTATCCCTTAAGAGGATTAGGGGCATCCCCGGGGTTGGTATCGGGAGTGGCAAAAGTGATCAGCAATTTCGACTCCCCAGAGGCAACTTTTCAGGATTGCATTCTGGTTACTACTAATTTACCTCCCCAAAAACTGCCCCATTTACGCCAAATTAGAGCAATGATCACGGAACAGGGGGGATTAACTAGCCATGGAGCCATTTTAGCCCGGGAATTAGCCATTCCTGCCGTTGTCGGGGTGAAAAATGCCACGGAAATTATCCGCTCAGGGGAGATAATTTTAGTAGATGGTACGAGGGGAATTATTTCTCTAGCATCTCAGGAAAAGATTTCCTTACCCCCACCACCACCCAGAGAAACCGACGGGACGGCAATTGCTACCCGTTTGATGGTTAATCTCAGTCAAACTGAAAGTATTGCCGGAATCCAAGAACTGCCTATTGATGGGATCGGTTTATTGCGCTCAGAATGGATGATTTTAGAGTTACTTTCTCAGCGTAATCTAGAAGAATGGTTAACACCAGAGCATCAAGAAGCATTGATCGAGAGATTAAGTGATTTAATCGCACAATTTGCCCTTAGTATCCAGCCTAAGCCTTTATTTTACCGTTCTTTTGATGCTCAACATTCGGCTCAAGACAGTCGGGGAACCCATGGTTATATATTAGATCCGACTCTATTCGATCTGGAATTGCAAGCTTTACGACGGGTACAAACCACCAGCGCCACCAATATTAATTTACTGCTTCCCTTTGTCCGCGGGGTTGAAGAATTTATTTTCTGCCGGCAACGGGTACAATCGGCTTTGCTCACTCAAGTCCCTTCTTTCCAATTGGGGATAATGGTGGAAGTACCCGGGGTAATCTTTCAATTAGCGGATTATGTGCAAGCGGGGGTACAGTTAATCGCTATTGGTACTAATGATTTAACTCAATTACTTTTAGGTAGTGATCGAGAACATTTCTCAGAATATTTTAACGCCCGTCATCCCGCAGTCAGGGCAGCTTTAAAACAAATTATCACTCAAGCAAAAGTTTTACAGATTCCCTGTTCCGTTTGCGGCATGGCCATCGTTCAGTATCCTGAAATTATCGATGATCTGATTGCTTGGGGTGTGACTTCTCTTTCGGTGGATAGGGAAGCAGTTTTAGCCACTAGAGAGGCAATTGTTCGCGCCGAAAGAAGATTTTTATTGGAAAATAGCAGATAACTTCCCCACTACCTCACTACCCCACTACCCCACTACCCCACTTCCCCACTACCCCACTTCCTAATTCATACTTTGTGCTTTTTGTCAAAAAAACTTTTTTTTTGCAATAAAACTACACAAAAAAAAGATCATCGTTGTGGGTGAAATTGACTCATTTACCTGTCTTAATGAGGATTACCTTCTAGGTGTGGCAAGGGTTTCAACCGTTGCTGCCCAAAAAAGCATAGAATACCCCACTATGAAATTCAGTAAAATCGCTGTAACCATTGTAACATCGTTGTTAAATAAAAATCTTTCTCAATTAATTCTTAAGAATTTGTAAATATTGCGAAATGTTAATTTAAATATTCTCAA
>NZ_JADBTF010000387.1:0-2576 GCF_020246295.1 Microcystis sp. M090S1
GGCCGAATTTGAATTCTTTTCTGAACAAAACCCCCTACTATCTGTTGTCAAGGTTCAGTTTTTAGCTTGGTTATCGCTTTTTCCATTGTAGCTTAAAGCCGTCCTAAAAGGACGGGGTTTTAACCCAAATTTTCGATAATCGGGAGTGTAATAGGAACCGGTGGCTTTTCTTTCTCCCCGATCATTTTCCAGATGCACCGATTCCCCCTCAATCACGATGCGATATTCCAGTAATCCTTCGTAAATTGATCCTAACTGTCGCACACCTAAAAAACTATAGTCGATCGGCTGTCCCTCAAAACGTGCTAACTTGTCTAAAATGGGCGCTAAAACCGCATCGGATAACTTATATTGACCGAGAAAACAATTCACCCGGCCTTCTTCCATGTCAAATAAACCCCCGTTGTAACGAGGTACGGCTAAATTAGCATCCCCTCGATCGACAATGCGAAATAAACTGAGGAGAGCATCGTATATTCCCGTCGAGGTGCGACTAAAGACCTGCTGACGATCGATTTTAACGGCAATTTCTCGCGTCTTTTGCAATAAGCTGTAATCGCGATAGTCTCCCCTCACCGGCAGCAAGTCCCGCGCTTCTGCGTAGAGAAGAAATAATAATTTATACAGCAGGGATAAACTCGCCTCGTACAATAAATCTGGCTGTATGTCTGTATTTAATGATACAAAACCTTGAGAAATATCGGGAAAAATGCGATCGAAGACTAACTCTTTTAACTCGTTACCCACTCTGGTGGCATAGGTGGTACTCCCCTCCCGGACGCGTTCAAGGAAATTCTGACCGTGAATATCCTTAATAAAAGCCTCTTGACGGAAAAATAACCAGAAATACGGAAATTTTTGCCGATCTCCCCCTTCTAATAGTTCCATCAAGTCCACTAGATAAAATTCCGTGGCTGTGGAGGACGCTTGACGATAATATAAGCGCCATTCTCGACCATTGGTGAGAATACCCCAATCTACCCCCGTCCCCGTCAGGTAATTGGTGATCTGAAAGGAAGGATTACTATTTTTCCAGATATCTCGCTGATCATTCTTAGAAACGTCACTAAGAGAACGTTGCCAGTATTTGGCCTCAGCGATCGCTAAAACTTGACGATAAAAGGCTCTTTCATTATTCTGGAGAGCATAGGCTTGATAACGGTCATTTTCTCTGGCAAATAGGGCATAATCTGGCCTTTCTGACCTTCCTTTTCCCCTACTGCTTACTTGCGGTATATAACTAAAACCGAGAATTTCTAGAATCGGTTGTATTAATTCTGCTTCCGTTTGCGCTTCGTTAAGAGTCGGCAAAATCGCCTTTTTTTGTTGATAAAGACTCTCTAAGCGGGAAAATGCCACCGATACATCCTCTTGCCATTCCGGAGAATCCGGCAGCCGATGCTCAAGATAGTGTTGAGAAAAAAGTGGTTTATTGCCCGTTTGTCCTGACATGGCCGATTATCCTAGCATTGAGGGTATCTAGCCTAAAAATGAAGGGTTCGCAGGCAGGCACGGATTCCCATTATACAAGAAGTATAAGGCAAGTCTCCGATTTTGTCAAGGGTTTTGGCCAAAAAAAATCGCCAAGACTTACCACAGCCGTAGGTATAATAATGGGGATAAAAATTAAAATCCTTGGTAGTCACCGATGACTGATAACTGGTAACTGAAATGACCCCCCAAGCAATCCCTAAACTCAATCACTTGCCCTCTGCCCTAGCCAGAGAGGGAGCCGTCTGCCTAGAATTAGAAGATGGAGTTGCTATATTTCGAGCCTCCACTGCCGTTCAGACTCGAATTGAAGAATTACTCCAACTAGAGAAAGAATCAGCAATTACCCCCGCACAAAAGCAAGAACTCGATGCCTACGAAGAAATTGACGACTACCTCAGCTTTGTCAATCGTACCTTGCGGAATCTCAGCAAAAACCCCTCTTGATGTCTAAAAAGTTTTCCTCAGTTATCCAATCAGAAATTCGCGTCCGCGCCAATTATTTATGCGAGTATTGCCATGCCTTAGAAAAATGGCAGTATGTTGCCTTTACGATAGACCACGTCATTCCCTTAACTCAAGGAGGAGATGACAGCTTGGATAATTTGGCCTTGGCTTGCTTTCACTGCAACCGTCGCAAGGGAAATCTGGTCTCTATCAAAGACTTAGCTTTAGGGGAGGACATACCTCTCTTTAATCCGAGAAGGGAGCGTTGGCAAGACCATTTTATTTGGTCGGCAGACGGTCGAGGAATTATTAGCTTGACGGCAGTGGGAAAAGCCACGATTGCAGCTTTAGACTTAAATCGAGAGAGGGTAATTGACATTCGCCAAGCTGACATACTTCTCAAGCGACATCCACCGCCGGGAGATCCCATCCGGAAGAATGTCGATTAAATTAGCAATATTGTCGGTAAATTTGCGCTTTATCAATGTTCTGACTGTGCTAAGCTTTTACGCATTTAAGTTACATTGACAGCATTACCCTTATTTTTAAGTTTTCTACTCCATTTAATAATCAATCCCCCTTCATTTAAAAGCTGATTGACTACTTTTTCCAGTTCTTCTTTATTTTCAAATTCTCGA
>NZ_JADBTF010000388.1:0-2739 GCF_020246295.1 Microcystis sp. M090S1
AAGGTCGCGAAAGTCTGAGGAGAGAACCACCTCTGGGTGGGATTTCGCCAGGAATCTAATTCAAGTGGACTCGTTGAGCCAGAAATTCTCAGCAGTGATGCTAGAAGAATCCACGTCCGTTTACGGCGTGGGGTATGTCAAAATAGAAGATTCCCTAGATTATTTTTGCGGGAGGCAATCGGTGATTCTCAATTTTTCCTTAAGGATTGTAGCGGCCAAAGGCAGACTATTCTGTAAGTTTTCACTCTACAAAACCTATCGGGTGGTCAGTAGCGCCCCCGTCGATGTCCTCTGGCAAAAATTAATCAATGTGGCCGATGTCTCTTGGCATCCTTTGATTGCCAAGGCTGATGTTCCCTTGGGTTTAATCGCTAAACCGGGGTTAATCTATCAAGCTGTCACCCGTCTGACTCCCATTCCTATCCGGGTTTTCGTGGAAAATGTCCGCCCCGGTGAACTCCTCAGCCTCAGAGTTCTCGCTATCCCCGGCATGGAACAGAAAATGACCTACCAAGTGGAATCAACCCTCTGTGGTAGTTATATTTCCTATTCTGTCACTCTGCGGGGTTGGCTGTCCCCCTTTATCTGGTGGTTAAGTCGTCCCTATTTAGCCAAAGTCGCCGCCCAACTAGCCCACGCCGCCGAAGAATTAACGGTCTAAAAAAAATTCCCCCCAATTGTGCTAATAAATAATCTGCCAAGGGTCAAGATCTAAGTCACAATGGTATATGGATAGACTTAAACAAAATTTTAGTCAGCTACATTGGTACATATAGTCTACTGATATCATCCCGACGAGTTGAGCGCAACAACCTCAATCCGCCGGGATGAACTATCTCTAGAGACTTTACTGATGAAGTAAGCTCTACAGGAGGGAATTATGGGGGAATTAAACACAGCCGAACTTCTAGTTAAATGTCTAGAGAATGAAGGGGTCGAGTATATTTTTGGGCTACCCGGGGAAGAAAACCTCGATGTTTTGGAAGCCCTGAAAAACTCCTCGATCAAATTTATCACCACCCGTCACGAACAGGGCGCGGCTTTTATGGCCGATGTCTATGGACGCTTGACGGGAAAAGCGGGGGTTTGTCTCTCCACTTTAGGACCGGGGGCGACTAACCTGATGACAGGGGTAGCCGATGCTAACCTCGATGGGGCGCCCTTAGTGGCCATCACCGGCCAGGTGGGAACCGATCGGATGCACATTGAATCCCATCAATACCTGGATCTGGTGGCCATGTTCGCCCCGGTGACGAAATGGAATAAACAAATCGTGCGGCCGGGTATCACCCCAGAAGTGGTACGGAGAGCCTTTAAAACCGCACAAAGTGAGAAACCGGGGGCAGTTCATATTGATCTTCCCGAAAATATCGCCGCTATGGCTGCCGATGGTCATCCCTTGCCCCTCGATAGTCAGGAAAAAGTTTACGCTTCCTATCGGACTTTGAACATGGCGGCGGCAGTGATTTCTAAAGCGAAAAATCCCTTGATTTTGGCGGGAAATGGGGCAATTCGCGCTAATGCTAGTGAGGCTTTAACGGAATTCGCCACGGCCTTGAATATCCCTGTGGCTAACACTTTTATGGGTAAGGGGGTGATTCCCTATACCCATCCTCTGGCTCTTTGGGCGGTAGGATTACAGCAACGGGATTTGATTAGTTGTGCCTTCGAGCGCAGTGATTTAATTATCGCTGTTGGTTACGATTTAATCGAGTATTCCCCGAAAAAATGGAATCCAGACGGTAAATTACCGATTATTCACATCGGCATGACTCCGGCGGAAATTGACAGCAGTTATGCCCCGGTGGTGGAAGTGGTGGGTGATATCACCGATTCTCTCATCGATATCCTCAAACGGGCCGATCGCCAGAATAAACCAACTCCTGTCACCGCGGGATTAAAGACGGAAATTCGGGCCGATTACGAAACCTATGCCAATGATACGGGTTTTCCGATCAAGCCACAAAAATTGATCTACGATCTGCGTCAGGTGATGGGACCGGAAGATATCGCTATTTGTGACGTGGGCGCTCATAAAATGTGGATGGCGCGCCAGTATCACTCCGATTGTCCCAATACTTGCATTATTTCTAACGGTTTCGCCGCTATGGGTATTGCTATCCCTGGTGCGATCGCCGCTAAGTTAGTTTATCCCGATAAGCGCATTGTGGCGGTGACGGGAGACGGCGGTTTTATGATGAATTGTCAGGAATTGGAGACAGCTTTGCGGGTGGGAACTCCCTTCGTCACTCTCATCTTTAATGATGGCGGTTACGGTTTAATCGAATGGAAGCAGTTAAACTATTTTGGGACCTCTTCTTTTATTAAGTTTGGTAATCCCGATTTTGTTAAATTTGCCGAAAGTATGGGATTAAAAGGCTATCGGGTGGAATCTGCTCAGGATTTGATCCCAATACTAGAGGATGCTTTCCGGCAAGAGGTGCCCACGGTGATCGATGTTCCCGTCGATTACGGTGAAAATCTGCGTCTTTCCCAAAAATCGGGCGATCTAAGCTGTCAGATTTGGGAATAGAAGTTGATAACGGCAAGCAACCCCCTCGGTAGCTTGCCGTTATCTTCTCGAAAAAAATCCCCTAACTAGGGCTGGCTGAATAAATGTGAAATGTAGGCATGGTAAGGGTTTTGTGGCTTTTCTTGCTCCCACAGGTGCAAGATTTTGAGAGAATCGTGCTTCAAAACCTGGCGTCTTCATCGGCCCGCGTCCTGTAGGGGCGAAGC
>NZ_JADBTF010000389.1:0-2880 GCF_020246295.1 Microcystis sp. M090S1
CGAGATTATTCAGCTAATCTTAGCACCAGAGAAAAAAGCACCAAAACTAGCAAGAAATCTTGCCGAAAAAATCGAACAAGAAACAAACACCGAACTGAGAGATAACGTAGTAGAATTCATAGAAGCAGTATTAGTATACAAATTCCCAAAATTAACCAGACAAGAGGTTGAAGCCATGTTTAGTCATAGCGATCTAAAGAAAACCCGCGTCTACCAAGACGCAATGCTAGAAGGCGTGCAAATTGGCAAGCAAGAGGGTTTGCAAATTGGCAAGCAAGAGGGTTTACAAATTGGCAAGCAAGAGGGTTTACAGAGACAGGTTGCAATGCTACTACGCCAACTAACTCGCAAATTTGGCAAAATATCCCCCAGAATAAAATCTCAGATTTCTAAATTGTCTGTCGCACAGCTAGAAGATTTAGCCGAAGCAATCTTTGACTTGCAATCATCTGCCGATTTAAGCGCTTGGATAAAAAAACAGTTGGCACGTTAAATCGGATGACTGTTAACGCTCAAGGTAATAAGCGGGTGGACTATACATACAATGCCATTAGCCAAGTCATCACCAAATATCGATACAGTGGCAATAATCTCGTTGCTGAGACAAATCACATTTACGACCAGAGCGATCGCCTCACCAATATTACTCACAGCAATGGAACTGGTGCGAATATCATCGCATCCTACAGTCAAACCTATGATCAAGGCGACAGAATCACGGGTGTCACTAGCAATGATGGAAGTTCTAGTTATACCTATGACAACACCAATCAGCTAATTTCGGGTGAATATGATTTTCAAGACAATGAGAGTTATAGCTATGACAGCAATGGTAATCGCACTAATGATGGCTATGTCACGGGTGTAAATAATCAACTCTTGGAAGACAATAAATATCTGTATGAGTATGACCTTGTGGGAAATCGCACCAAGCGCACTGACAAATCGACTAATGAGGTGATGGAATATCGTTGGGATATTAGAGATAGGTTGACGGGTATCACCGTTAAGAATGATCTTGGTGAGATTATCAGAACTGCTGAATATACATACGATGTCTACAATCAGCGTATTGCCAAGACAGTTGATACAGATGGCGATGGTTCTCTTGCTGCGGTGACGGAGAGATTTGTCTATGGCAATGACCAGAACATCGCTTTAGTGTTTGACGAGAATGGGAATGTCAATCATCGATATCTGTTTGGTAATGGCATTGACCAGATTGAGGCGGATGAGAGTAATGGCAATGTTCTCTGGGCTTTGACTGACCATCTTGGCAGTGTGAGGGATGTCGTTGATGATTCGGGTACGGTGCTGAATCATGTTGTTTATGATGCGTTTGGTGGCGTGACTAGTCAGACTGATGAGTCGGTGGTGTTTAGGTATGGCTATACGGCAAGGGAGTTGGATGCTGAGAGTGGGTTGCAGTATAACCGTGCGAGATATTTAGATTCCTTTACTGGTAAGTTTATCTCTGAAGATCCGATTAGTTTCAAAGGTGGTGATTCTAATCTCTATCGCTATGTGTTCAATAGTCCGACTAACTTTCTAGATTCTTCAGGAAATTTTGCAATACCTCTTGTTCCTGTGGCTGTGGGAGGATTATTCTTTATTGGCGCGGCTGCACTACTTTATTGGCAAAACCAACAAAATTCGGTTAATCCATTCATAGATAAACCAGAACCTCTAGATCCAAGACCTTCAGCCTTTCCCAATCCAACTCAATCAGAAATTGATTCTCCTTTCCCAAAACCCCAACCTACTTCTACCTTTGACCCAAATGCAAATAATCGCGGCAAAGATTTTGGAGATATTGGTAAAATATGTCGTAACCTTGGGTTTCCCTTAGATCGCCCTCTATTTCCTCCATTTTTAGCAATTACAAATAAAGAAGCAAGAGACCTTGCAAATGATTTAGGTTATAAGGAGACAAAAGATTATCCTTTTAATGCTAAAGGAAGACCTGTATTTAAAAAAGGCGAAACATATATAACACCTGACATTGATCAGCACAATGGAGGTGTTTGGAAAAAATTTAATAGTAAAGGTAAAAGAGTAGGGACTTACAATGATAATCTAACTGAAAAAATTGGAGATTAAAATGTCTAAATTCTCAATAGATTTCTTACCTGAAGTATATCAAGAAAGTGAATATATAGGGCAGTTTGGTATAATAGCGCTCGGAGAATTTTCCGAAAAATTTATCTCATCTCTAAGTGATTGGAATATGGAAAGGTATACAAAACATTGGATGAAGTCAAGCTCAAGAATTTTATTCCATTCTGATAGAACACTTTTTATTACAAGTATTATTGACGACCCATTTGACTATCAATTGGAGTGCTGGGTTGCATATAAAGTTGGAGAAATAGCTTATATTCAAAATGAACTAATTATTCCAGAGACATGTTATATTCCAAATGGCTTTAATTCAGAAGATCTATATTCTTATATTAGAGACAAAGAGATTTGTTCTGATGATGGCAATAAAATATCTGAGTGGGTAGTACCGTTACAATGGATTGAAGATTATTATTTGAGGTTATTAATCAGCCCAAATAGAGAGAATTCCGATCGCATAATCCCGTAGTCTATTAACAAAAGGCAATACACCTCATATTCAACATGGTCTGCCATCATGCTATAGCAATGTAAGCTTTGCTTAGGACATAAAACCCAAAAGATGGCAGAGCGAAGCTCTGCCATCTTTTGGGTTTTGAATTGTCCTATCTATCTCTTACGTTGCTATATGATTCCCAGTCATGAGAACTGATACGTTGTTTTTTCAACTATTCCAAACCTTCCACACCCTACTATTCGAGCTAATCGATCGCCCGATCGCAGAAGCAGAAGGATACAAATTTACCTCAGCCGAGATCA
>NZ_JADBTF010000039.1:0-3724 GCF_020246295.1 Microcystis sp. M090S1
AACTTAAAATCAACTTCTTGCCAGCTGATGTGGGATAACTTTTCAGACCACTTGAAAGAGATATATGGTCAAGATAAGAGAATTTTGTGGACAGGGGCATATTTTGTGGCTAGTTGTGGCGGTGTCACAATAGACCAACTTAAGAAATATGTAGAGAATCAGGATTCCCCTGAATATTAGCTGTGCTTCGTCTCACTGAGCCTTTACATTGAGCCTTTACATTGAGCCTGTCGAAATGTGTCGAAATGTGTCGAAGTGCTGTTTTATCGAAAATTTGGGTTGAAAACCCCGTCCTAAAAGGACGGCTTTGTGTTAGGATTCTAGTGGTCTAAAAAACCCGCCCTATCATAGATACTCCTCCAATAAACATACTAGGTTGAAAGTCCTGCAACGGGTTGAGGATGAGTAAGGGGAAGCTGACGGCCGCTGGAAACCCCATGCTAGAGGCAAAACGTAACCTAGGTCGGTATGTACAAACCCAAAAAAGTATTGGTCGCCGGAGGACATACGTTCGACTTTAAATGGACGGGTCGGAAGGCATAAGACTACCGCTAAGGTAGCAGTATCCTGTGAAGCGTCAACCCCATTCAACGACCATCCTAAAAAGGTGGCGTGGTGAGGAATCACCGCTCGTTTACGGCGGTGAGGATGTCAAACTGGTCGGTTTTTCATCTCGTCGGTGAAACCGAGAGTTCCTTCAAACCGACATTTAAGGTAAATATTGAATCCTAGCTTTCTTGGGTATGTGAGCGGGGTTTGTGCTTGGTTCGGAGAGTAAAAACGAGGAGCAATTCTCTGAAAATCTCACGGGTTGACGCACAAAAATTAACCCCAGAAGAAACAGGAGAACTCGCTCCACTGCGAGCGATAATGACCAAGTCCCGCGCCAAAAATTAGAATTAGTGAGAACTTTGGTCACGGAAAAAGTCAAGGCGGGACAATTAAGGCTTAATTATCTTTAATCGTCCCCGAAGAGCCAATTTTAGAAAAACTTAACGGGAAAAACTATCATGTTGACAAAAACTTTCAGCTTTCTCTGGGCTGGTTTAATCCTCGGACTGACCTCGATGGCCGTTGTCGCCAGTACCAAAGATCAGGCTACCGAACTTCCGAAAAACTGTCAGTACCTCAAGGAAGTAGCCACTAATCAGACCCATATCCGCAAACAGATCGATGCCATAGGAAAGAATAACTTTAACACCGATTTCGCCGTTCCCTCCGGGGTGAAATTCGCCTCTTTTAAAGGGGTAATGGTTCCCGAAAACGATGGCAAATACGGAGTGACGATCAATCTCAAATATCCCGATAATTCAGTCAATAGCGCCTTCCAGAAAAATGTCGAAATGAAACGGGGCGAAACCTATTCTTTACCCTTCCAATCACCCACGGGTAGACAGCCCTATCAGATTAATTTTAATATTAACGGCATGAATAATAACGCCTACACGATCGCGGTAATGGCCTGTAAATAGCGATCGCTTTTATTGATAACCCTCTGGAGAGGCGAGGAAAAAGGCGATCGCTCGCCGACAGGAAAGTTTTCCGCCAGGGCTAAAGGTCGAGGTCGCTTTTGAGACGACTACTTTCGACAATCTGGCGATAACACCAGAGGCGATCCTCCACGCCATCATTTGTTGGCGGCGGCGGGAGCAGCCGCGCTCAGTCGTTGGTTGATCGGGACGGTAAGCTTCGGGGGCTATTTGGTTGCCACTCTCTTAAGTTTAGCGATCGCTCCGATTTTATACGTTATCATTAAGACCTTGGCCGATAAATTTCCCGGTTCGGATGTAAGCAAAATCAACTAGAAAAAACCGGGTTAAACCGGCGAAAAAGTATTCCTACCGCTAGTTGAGCGGGGGGCGGCATTTTCGAGACATTTTCGATGACAGGAGAAGAGATGAGGATGCCTACTCGATTAAATTTTTCTAGGGAGCGGTTTTCTCTACCCGGGTTAAAGCGTCTGCGATCCTATCGCTCGGCCTGGTTGCGGGGAGATGTCATCGCGGGGATCACCGTGGCAGCCTATCTCGTTCCCCAATGTCTGGCCTATGCGGAACTGGCCGGAGTACAACCGATCGCCGGATTATGGGCGATCCTACCGCCGCTGCTCATCTATGCCCTGCTCGGTTCCTCACCACAACTCTCCGTCGGGCCGGAATCGACGACGGCAGTAATGACCGCCGCCGCTATCATGCCCCTCGTCGCCGGGGATAGTAGTAACTACGCCAGTCTGTGCAGTCTATTGGCCCTACTCGTGGGGAGCGTCTGCTGCGTCGCCGCTTTCGCCCAGTTGGGGTTTCTCGCCGATCTCCTCTCCAAACCGATCCTCGTCGGCTACATGGCCGGAGTAGCGGTGATCATGATCGTCGGTCAGTTGGGAAAAATTAGCGGGATGTCACTGAAAGCGGAATCGCTTTTCGGACAGATCGGGGAATTTTCGGGACATTTATCCGAGATTCACCCACCAACTCTGATTCTTGCCGCCGGTGTTTTAATTTTCCTGCTAGTGGTACAACGTCGCTTTCCCAATGCCCCCGGCCCTTTACTCGCGGTTCTACTGGCGACATCGGCAGTATATTTGTTCCAGCTGAACGAGCGAGGCATCGCCGTGATCGGGGAAATTCCCGCCGGTTTACCGAGTTTGAAAGTACCGAGGGGTTTTTCTTCCCAGCAGTTCGTCTATTTACTCTCCTCGGCCATCGGTATCGCCCTCGTAGGCTATTCCGATAACGTCTTGACCGCGCGCGCGTTCGGGGCGAAAAACAACTATCGCATCGATGGCAATCAGGAATTACTCGCCCTGGGAGCGCTGAATATCGGTAACGGCATCATGCAAGGCTTTCCCGTCAGCAGTAGCGGCAGTCGCACGGCGATCGGCGATTCTCTGGGCAGTCGATCGCAACTGTTTTCCCTCGTGGCTTTTCTGATCGTGATTTTGGTACTTTTGTTCTTGCGCCCGCTGCTATCCCTGTTTCCGAAAGCGGCCTTGGGGGCGATCGTGATTTACGCCGCGCTCCGTCTGATCGAGATCTCGGAGTTCAACCGTCTGCGTTGTTTCAAAACCAGCGAGTTCCGATTGGCGCTCGTCACCATGTTCGGTGTCCTGGCCACCGATATCCTCGTCGGGGTGGGCGTTGCCGTGGGGTTATCGGTGGTCGATCTGTTCGCACGGCTGATGCGACCACACGATGCGGTTTTGGGGGAAGTGCCGAATCTGGCGGGCCTGCACGACATCGAGGACTGGAAGGGCGCAACGACGATCCCCGGATTGGTTCTCTACCGTTACGACGCGCCCCTCTGTTTCGCCAACGCCGAGAATTTTCGGAAACGGGTAATAGCGGCGATCGAGGCGGAGAAAGTCCCCGTCGAGTGGTTCGTTCTCAACGCCGAAGCGATTCTAGATATCGATATTACGGCGGTCGATATGTTGAAAGAATTACATCGAGAATTAATCGGTAGTGGTATTACTTTTGCCATGGCGCGGGTGAAGCAAGATTTATATCAGCAATTAAAAAAAGGAGACCTATCCGAGACGATCTCGACCGAACGTATTTATCCAACCCTAGAGGAAGCGATCGAGGCGTTTCATCGGAAATTTTGGGTCTGAAACCCCGCCGTTCTAGGTTGGCTTTACGTTAGAATTAAAAGGCCAGTCTCGAAAACCAAGTGGACGGCGCAGCACCTTGAAAACTCGGCTTAGGGGGTTCCGACCAGAAAAGCTTGG
>NZ_JADBTF010000390.1:0-8127 GCF_020246295.1 Microcystis sp. M090S1
GATAGGGATCATAATGCAGCAATCAACATTCTTAAAAAAGGGTTGCAATATTTGGGAAATCATCTCAACGGTACTGTTGGGCAAACAGAAACCGACCCAAACGCCTTGGGAGAGTCCGACCTCTGGATTTTCAGTGGAGACATTGAGAATCTAAGTTGTCTCGTTGAACAAGGAATTTCTAACAGCGATGTGGAAAGAATCCCCCATCACAGCGTAGCTTGACGGTGGGAGTATGTCAAACCAACCATCATCTGGGCAATAATGCAAGAACAAGAAATTAATAAGGACAAATCTAAGAGTTTTTGGGCTTCTATTCGAGAAAATCTGCAAATTATCACTATAGCTTTAATTTTAGCCCTACTGATTCGCACTTTCGTGGCTGAACCTCGTTTTATCCCCTCTGATTCTATGTTACCCACCTTAGCACAGGGCGATCGCTTAGTAGTGGAAAAACTTTCCTACGATTTCCATCCCCCTCGACGGGGGGATATCGTCGTCTTTGAACCGCCGGCACAATTACAATTACAGGGATACCAAAAGGACCAAGCTTTTATTAAAAGAGTGATTGCCACAGCAGGGGATGTGATTGCTGTCAAGGAGGGCAAAATTTACCTGAATAATCAACCCTTGTCAGAGGATTATATTCTAGAATCCCCTCAATATAATTTAATGCCTTTGCTTGTGCCGGAAAATAATTTATTTGTCATGGGAGATAATCGCAATAATAGCAATGACTCCCATATCTGGGGGTTTTTACCGGAAAATAACGTGATTGGTAGGGCGGTTTTTCGCTTTTTTCCTTTTAATCGTTTGGGGATTTTAGGGGGGAATAGCTAACAGGAATTTTTAGTCTTGATGATGTTGAACAATTAAGACGGAACAGGGGGCATGATGGAGAACATAATTACTCACACTACCTAAGAATAACTCTCCTAGACCCGATCGCCCACGCCGACCGATGACAATTAAATCAATATTTTCCTCTCGCGCCACTTTACAGATAGTTTTGGCTGCATGACCGTAAATTTGCCGGTATTCTCCCTTTACACCCATTTCTCCCGCTTGACTAGCTCTTTTTTCCAACATGGCCACCCCTTTCTCCTCGAATTCTTCCCATTGTTGCCGCCAAAAATCGAGAGTGAGATCATTACCCTGGGCGGGGTAAATATCGGCTAAATTGGGTGGAATCGGTAAAGGGCTATAATCTTCTTCAGGGGAAAGGACGTGCAGTAGTAGGAGGTTAGCTTCGTACTTACTGGCTAAGGATACAGCCTCCTTAAAGACACTCTCCCCCATCTCCGACAAATCTACTGCTATCAAGATTTTTTGATACATTTTTCAGCCTCTGCAACCATGCCTTATTTAACGGAATCCGACGCTATTAAGAATGCGATCGATCACTTTTGCCATTTTCCCATTCTTTGGTTAGATACGGAAGTAGCCGATTACGATAGCAAGACTCCCCGTTTGTCTCTGATTCAAATTCTTGCTGATTCCACGGACTTAACGGGTGAGCGGGTGACAATTTTGGATGTTCTCGATCGACCGGACCTGATCGATTATTTTATCACTAAAATCATGCTGGTTGACCAGATAGAAAAGGTTTTTCACAATGCTAGTTATGATTGTAAATTTTTGGGCGGTAAGGGCCAAGTTAAAAAAATTACCTGTACCCTAGAGTTAGCTAAACAGGTTCCCTACTATATTGCTCCTTTACCCAATTATCAACTGAAAACCCTGGCTGAATGTCTTTGTCATTTTCCCCCTATTGATAAGACTGAACAGGGGGGAAACTGGGGCAAAAGACCTTTAACTGTTGCCCAGCTAGAATATGCACAAAAAGACCCCGTATATACGGCCCAAATCCACCATCGTCTTTTGCAGCTTTCCCATTTAATTACTCCCGATCCTGCCGGTGAGAATCTGAAAAGATTAACTAATCGTTATTGGGAAATTTACCAGCAATGGAAGATTTTAGATACAGAGATGGAACATCTCAAGGAACGTTTAAAATCGGCAATGATTGAGCAAGAGGCTGCAGAGATTAACGGATTTTCGGTCAGTTACCAAAATCGCACCAGCAAAAAAGTTAAACTGGCTGAATTAGCCAAAGTTGTCTATTTATCGGGTCAGGATAGCCAAATATCTCTCTCCTTAACTAATGATCTGCTCAAAGAATTGGGGGATTTAGCCCAAGGGTTAACCATCGAGGAAAATCGCCAAAAAATCAGTCAATTGACCATCAAACAAAGTGAAGCTGACTTGAGATGATTATAGCAGAATTCAGCAGATAGGAGATAGGAGTCAATACCAAATTAGGTTATACTTGATGTTGATGAGAATGGCTGTAATAGCTAGAAAAAATTGCTTGCGGGGATAATCTAAATGACTGTAAAGATCGCTTATCTGGGGCCGGTGGGAACCTATTCAGAAACAGCCGCTTTAGCCTATGCTAATAGTTTACCACCCCAGCCTCGTCAATTAATACCCTATCCTAGCATTGCCTTGGCCTTGCGATCGGTTGTCCAAAATCAGACCGATTTAGCAGTGGTCCCGGTGGAAAATTCCACCGAAGGAAGTGTGGTAATGACTCTTGATGCTTTATGGCAATTACCCGGGTTACAGATTCAACAAGAATTAGTTTTACCGATTTCCCATGCACTTCTATCTCCTAGTCAATCGCTAACAGAAATTAAAACCGTTTATTCCCATCCCCAAGCTTTAGCCCAATGTCAAAAATGGCTAGAAAATAATTTACCTAACGTGCCGATTATTCCCACCAATTCTACCACAGAAGCGATTCAAATTCTCGATCGAGAGGCTAATTCGGCCGCTATTGCTTCTCCCCGGGCGGCAAAACTCTATAATGTACCAATACTAATACAACCAATTAATGATTATCCCGATAATTGTACCCGTTTTTGGGTAATGGCTTTAACTTCCCATCGCCAAGGTGAGCGGATGTCCCTCGCTTTTCAGGTTTTAGATCAACCCGGCGCTTTAGTCAAACCTTTAGAAGTTTTTGCCAAACGTCAGCTTAATTTATCTCGGATCGAATCGCGACCAACTAAAATATCTTTAGGGGAATACATATTTTTTATTGATCTAGAAATTAATCCAGATCAACAGCATTTAATCGCGGCAACTTTAGAAGAATTAACCAATTATACCGATGCGATCGAGGTTTTTGGTGCTTATCAGGTGGTTAATTTGCCTGTAGAAAGTTTAGAGGAATTATAAACTAAATTCCTCATAAATTACAGAAATTAAATAGAGATATTTTAGCTTTTAAGACAAGGGAAGAATCGGCAAAGATGAGTTTTCCTCTGGGGTAGAATCAAGCTTTCTTTCCCCCACTAGAGGAAGAATAATTTCCACAGTTGTTCCTAAACCTTGACCTTGACTAGAGATAGTAATATCTCCCTCCATCATTTTCATCAAATTCTTAGAAATAGCTAATCCCAAACCCGTACCGCTAAATTTTCTAGTTGTGGAACCATCAATCATCACAAAAGGACGGAATAATTTTGATTGTTGCTGGGGGTCTATACCGATTCCTGTATCGATTATAGTAATAATAGCCTGTGTATTTTCTAGGCGAGTTATTAAAGAAATTGTGCCTGTATCAGTAAATTTAATTGAGTTAGAAATAACATTCAAAATTACCTGTTTAAATTTAGTGGTATCAGCATAGACTATAGGAATTTCTGGACAAAAAAGTAGATTGAATTTTAAGTGCTTACGTTGCAGCGATGCTGTTTGTAAATTAATAACTTCATTGATAATTTGGTGTAAATCTACTGGTTCAGGATTAACGGAAAGTTTGCCCGCTTCTATTTTAGCAATACTGAGAATATCATCAATAATTTCCAAAAGATGTACAGCTGCCTTATCCGCTTGTTGCAGATATTCTTTTTCCTCCTGCTCACTATTACAAAATCCATCCATAACGCAACGAATTGAGCCAATAATACCATTGAGAGGGGTGCGTAATTCGTGGGAAGTATTCGCCAAAAATTGGTTTTTTAATTGATTAGCATTTTCCGCTTCTTGCCAACTCTTAACTATTTCCTCTCCCCAAAGGCGTAAACGTTCGAGCATTTCTTCTAAGGCCGAGGCTAACTGATTAATTTCTCGAATATTAAAGTTCTGTGGTGTAATATTTTGTGAAGGAATTTTATGAATATTTAAAGCATAATCTCGCAGTTTTTCTAAAGGTCTAGCTAAATCCCTGGCAATCAGTACAATAGCTACTAAATAAGCTAATAATAAACCAGAAATCAGATAAAAAATTGCCTCCCAAATTTGTTGCAGAGGAGCCAGAGCTTGGGAGAGGGGACTAATGGCTAAAACTATCCATTTTTGGGATGATTCTCCCGTAACTGGACTGGGGAGGGAACTATAACCTGCGACTAATTCTTTGCCATATTTCTCGAAAGAAAATAAATGGAGAAATCTCTGTTGACCTCTAACAGCATTACCGATGATTAGATTGAGGCGTTCAGCATCAGCTTCTTCACTGATATGGCTACCAATGCGATCAAAATAGGGATGAGCGAGAATAAGGCCATTTTCAGAAATAACCACGGGATAACCCGATAAAGAACCGGGTAAAACCTTCTCACGGTAAAGTAGAGAAGTTTGCAGAATCAGACTAGATTGTAATTGTCCTTGATTATCGTAGATGGGAACAGCAAAAACTAATTCTAATTGACGATTATTATTGGGAGATTTTGTTAAAAGTTGTCGAGGTAAACTTCTAACTAAAACATTCTCGATATTCCCAGCAGAGCTAGTCCGTTTTTCTGTCCATCTTTCCAGGGGCAAAACTTTGATAATTTCTGGTTCACAGGCTCGATTTAATAAAGGTTTCTTGGTCTTAATATCAATTAATTCCACACAGTTAATCTGATTAGGAAGCTGCGCCGTGAATTGTTGTAAAAAAGCTTCTTTTTCGGCTAAGGTTCCCTGTTTGAAAACCAGACTTTC
This sequence comes from Microcystis sp. M090S1, assembly GCF_020246295.1. NCBI lineage: Bacteria > Bacillati > Cyanobacteriota > Cyanophyceae > Chroococcales > Microcystaceae > Microcystis > Microcystis sp. M090S1. Next base: position 4,990 of record NZ_JADBTF010000390.1, read on the forward strand.
GCCCGCAGTGATAAGATTGGCCTGCAAAAATTGAATTGATTGATCAATATTGTCTGCTTTTCTGATGGCACTTTCGGTGAGATTTTGACGGGCCGTTTCCAAAAAAGCCGATCGCGCCTTACGATAGGTGACATAAACTCCCATTAGTAGTACAGGTACACTGACTAGGAGTAAGCGAGAGAGCAGAATACGACGAAAGGAGGATTGACCGATAGACATGGGCAGAAATCGGTTTGATTCTTGCTATCAAACTCTAGACTATACTAGCCTATTAACCAATCGGACCCGGTGATATTCCTCATCATTTGCCATGAATCGTCCTCACACCACCGTTATTTTAGCCATGAGTGCCGATGGTAAAATTGCCGACGCCTACCAGTCGGCGGCCAGATTTGCCTCTGCTACCGATAAAATGCGTCTAGAACAACATTTATCGCGCATGGATGCCGCTTTATTCGGTGCTAACACCCTGCGCGCTTATCACACCAGTCTTCCTATCCGTCATGGCGATTTTCTCGCATACCGTCAACAACGGGGATTATCTCCGCAGCCGATACAGATCGTTTGTTCTCATTCAGGCCAGCTTGATCCCCGGATGAAATTTTTTCAGCAGCCTTTCCCGCGCTGGTTAATCACGGCAGCGGAAAAAGTGGCGGCATGGGAAAATCGGGGTTTATTTGAGCTTGTCTTAGTCTGCGGTGATTGGAAGGCTATTTTTAGTCAATTTACCCCCCTAGGTATTAAAAAGCTGGCGATTCTGGGAGGAGGTGAATTAATTGCCTCTCTTTTAGCTGAAGATTTAATCGATGAAATCTATCTAACTATTTGTCCGTTGCTGTTAGGAGGCAATAAAGCGGCAACTCCCCTGGGAGGAACCGGATTTATGGCTGATTCTGCCAGAAAATTACAACTTTTGAGCGTGGAAACCGTGCAAGAAGAAATTTTCCTACATTATTCCCTTGAACGAGATTCCCACAAATCTCAAAACTAGATTACCTTAAATAAAAAGGTTGACTTATCTTGTCCCATGGTAGAACAGCTTAAACCACAATATTCTGTCGCTTGGATTGATAAAATGAGTGAGATTCCCCAACAAAAATGGGATGCTCTCGCTCAACCCCTAACTACTCCCTTTCTAGAGTGGGAATGGTTACATAATATCGAAACTTCTGGCAGCGCCACGGGACGCACGGGGTGGCAACCGGCTCATCTAACAGTTTGGCGCGGTGCTGAGTTAATTGCCGCCGCTCCTTTGTATATTAAAAGTCATAGTTACGGTGAATTTGTCTTTGACCATCAATGGGCAGATCTTTCCCATCGTTTAGGGATTGGATACTATCCGAAACTGTTAGGAATGACCCCTTTTACTCCGGCGGTGGGTTATCGTTTTTTAATTGCTCCGGGGGAAAATGAACTGGAGATTACTGCTTTAATGATAGCGGCGATCGATCATTTTTGTGACCAAAATCATCTGTCGGGTTGTCATTTTCTTTTTGTCGATCCCCAATGGCGAATTTTAATGGAAAATTTTGGCTTTACTCCCTGGTTACATCATAGTTATATTTGGAATAACAAGGGTTTTCAAAGTTTTGAAGATTATCTGACGGTTTTTAATGCTAATCAACGCCGCAATATTAAACGGGAACGGAAAGCGGTGACTAATGCGGGGTTAATTATTAAAACTCTGGCCGCCGAAGAAATTCCCCATCATTTATTCCCGTTAATTTATCGGTTTTATAGCAGTACCTGTGATAAATTTTACTGGGGAAGTAAATATCTGACACAGAAATTTTTTGAACAATTATATCCGAACTATCGTCAGCGAGTGGTTTTGATTACTGCCTACCAAAATGAAAAGGATACTAAACCCGTGGGTTTATCTTTTTGTATTCGCAAAGATACTAATCTTTATGGTCGTTACTGGGGCAGTTTTCAAGAGTACGACTGTTTACATTTTGAAGCTTGTTACTATCAACCGATCGATTGGGCAATTAGTCAAGGTATTACCATGTTTGACCCTGGTGCGGGAGGACAACATAAAAAAAGACGGGGTTTTCCTGCCACTGCTAATCACAGTTTACACCGTTTTTATCATGGCAAAATGACTCAAATTCTCCGCAATTATATCCATGAATTTAATCAAATGGAACAGGAAGAAATTGAGGCAATCAATCAAGATTTACCCTTTTCTAAGAGAGAAATTGAGTTTAACGAGTAATTTAGATAGTTAATTGTCCCTGGGTGCATCTCATTTTTGTAAATCTACTGAGTTGGGATTTTTAAAGGGAAACTATCTTCTAAAATTGGTTATTACTTCCGATTTGATCACTCAATCCTAGGGTTGATTCATGGTAGGGTTGATTCATGAATCAACCCTACCCGTTGGGGACGCAAGCGCCGTCCCCAAACCCCGAAGCGCATTAGTTTTTCGGTGGGATGCTTACAGGCAGCTGCCGATATATTTGTAATAATTTAAGAGTCACTGATAATTGCTAATTGTCCGTATTTCTGCAAATGTGAGCTGCAGCCATTGTCCCTATTAGTGCAATCAACTATGAATACGAGGTTCCGGGTGCAGAGTAGTGAGAATCTCACTTTCGATCGCCGCTAGGGTTTCTAAACGTTGCTCGATCACTGTACGTTCAAAATAATCCGCTGCTAATAGCCAATAAATACCATAATGACGCGCTTCGGAAGCCATTAAACCGCGATAAAATTTGCCTAAATCGGGATCAGGACAATATTCTCCCAATAAACCTAATCTTTCGTGGGAACGCGCCTCGATTAAAGCTGATATTAACAGCGAATCCAAAAGGCGATCGGGTTCTTGGTGACGAATCTGGGCCTTTAATTTAGCACCATAGGGGGGAGAATTCAAGGGAGCGAGGGGAATTCCCCATTTATCTAACCATTGATTGACCTGTTCAAAATGTTCTAATTCCTCTTGGGCGATCGCCGTTAATTTCCGCACGAGGGAAGCGTAGGAAGGATAACGAAACTTGACATCCTCGCCGCCCTAAAAGTGCGGCGATTCCTAAACCTCACGATTTAAGTTTCTGCTTCCACCACCGTCGCATACCACAGTTAAAAAACCATGTACTGTCTTACACAGAGTCCACAGACTTTCGCCCCATTTCA